>CANNQU010000051.1 GCA_947507965.1 Bacteroidota bacterium | reverse complement strand
CGTTAGCATCAAAATACGTCAATGGTAACTTGTTCATGGACCTAGGATCTGCGAAAGGAGGGCTTCAGAATAGGAATGACGAAACAGCATTGATACGGTCTTTGCGGATCATTTTATTTTCGCCAGCACATCAAATACTGAAATACCCTTTTTTTTGCATGCTAAGCAACTTACTTATTTTAATTTCTCAAATTGCGCCTGAAAAAAGCGTAGATATTTCGGTTCATAAACCATCTTCATTCCTTTTATTTTCGCCCGACGCTGATAAACCCTTCCTGCCGATTCGGCAATTACATCCATGTGTGCTTGAGTATATACACGACGGGGAATAGTAAACCGCACCAATTCTAATTTAGGATAATAATTTTCTCCGTTGGCTTTTCTTCCGGCCGATACCACCCCTCGTTCCATCGTACGCACACCCGAATCGAGATAAATTTCAGCAGCTAAGGTTTGCGCCGGGTAATTATCTTGGGGTATATGAGGCAAAAACTTCTTCGCATCAACAAAAATTCCGTGTCCGCCAATAGGCTTTACAATAGGTACATCGTATTCCAGCATTTTTTCTCCCAGATAGATTACTTGTCCTACACGGGCTTTGATATGCTCATCGCTCACACTCTCGCCAATACCAATAGCCATGGCCTCCATATCTCTGCCAGCTAAACCACCATAGGTGTGTAAACCTTCATATACCACCACCATATTTCGTGCTTCCTCAAAAATATCCCAATCATTAACGGCAAGGAAGCCACCGATATTTACCAGTGCATCTTTTTTTGCACTCATCGTTGCCCCATCGGTATACGAATTAATTTCATGAACAATTTCTTTGATCGTTTTATTCTCGTATCCTTTTTCTCTCTGCTGAATAAAATAAGCATTCTCTGCCACACGAGTCATATCATGAATTACACGGATACCATGCTTCTTGGTCATGGCACGTAACGCTTTCAAGTTTTTCATGCTGATGGGCTGCCCACCTGCCATATTTACACTCGTAGCCATGCTTACATACGGTATTTTGGCGGCCCCGTGCTTTTTTATCAAACGCTCCAGTTTATCCAAATCTACATTTCCTTTGAATGGAAACTCACTCTCTGAGTCATGCGCTTCATCAATAATAATATCTTCAAACTTTCCTCCTGCCAACTCTTGATGCAGACGAGTGGTGGTGAAGTACATATTACCGGGTATGATATCTCCTTTTTTAATCAATATCTTGGATAATATATTTTCAGCTCCACGACCTTGATGTGTAGGGATGAGATATTTATAACCATACACATCTTGCACGACTTGCTCGAGGTGATAGAAATTGCGACTGCCGGCATAGGCCTCATCACCAAGCATCATACCTGCCCATTGCCTATCGCTCATTGCCGATGTGCCGCTATCGGTGAGTAAATCGATATAAACATCTTCCGATTTTAATAAGAACGTATTGTAACCTGCATCTTGCATGGCTTTTTTTCGTTGTGCAGGGGTGGTCATTTTTAATAATTCCACCATTTTAATTTTGTAGGGCTCGGCCCAGCTTTGTTTAATATTTTTCATTGGAATGACTTTTTAAAATTATTATTTTATTAATTAATAGGAGTTAATTTAGCCGTGAAATGGCGCAACATGAGGGCTTCTTCGGTAATTTTCAATCCCTTTATATTAGCGCGGTTGAGAAAGGCTTCAATAACAACCTCTGCCACGTAATCAATATGACTTTGTGTATAAACTCTGCGTGGAATAGCCATACGAACCAGCTCCATCTGTGCCGGTATTAATTTCCCATCACCATCATATTTTCCGAACATCAAGGAGCCAATTTCCACACTACGTATTCCACCTACCAAATACAAAGCGCCTACTAAAGCTTGTCCGGGATATTGATCAACCGGTATATGCGGAAAAAAAGCTTTGGCATCGATATATACCGCATGGCCACCGGCAGGTTGCATCACCGGTACGCCGGCTTCAATTAATTTATTGGTGAGGTACTCAATACTGCGAATTCGATAATTCAAATAGTTTTCGTCCATCACTTCATTTAAACCAATGGCAATGGCCTCCAAATCTCTGCCGGCCAGTCCGCCATAAGTAGGAAAACCTTCCATCACCACCAAAAGATTTCTACAACTCAACGCCAACGATTCATTACGCATGGCCAAGAAACCACCGATATTGGCAAAGGCATCTTTTTTTGCACTCATGGTACATCCATCAGCATACGAGAATAGCTCTTTGGCTATTTCAGGCACCGATTTATTGGCATAACCCTCTTCACGTATTTTAATGAAATAGCTATTCTCTGCAAACCTACAGGCATCAATGAAAAGAGGAATTTTGTTCTCTTTACAAACAGCACTGACTTCACGTATATTTTGCATACTTACCGGCTGCCCACCACCTGAGTTATTGGTAACGGTAATCACACAAAGAGGGATGTTGGCAGCCCCTTTTTCGGCGATAAATTTTTTCAATAAGGCCACATCCATATTGCCTTTGAAAGGTGCCGGAATCGACGGATGCTTGCCTTCCTCACATAATAAATCAACCCCTTCAGCCCCAGAGAATTCAATATTGGCTCTTGTGGTATCGAACAAGGTGTTGCTTACAAAATATTTCCCTTTGCCACCCAAAATGCTGAATAATATTTTCTCGGCAGCTCTACCCTGGTGTGTGGGTATTACCAATGGCATACCGGTAATCGTTTGAATCGTTTCTTCGAAACGAAAAAAGCTTGGACTGCCAGCATACGACTCATCGCCTTGCATTATACCAGCCCATTGGTTGCTGCTCATGGCACTGGTGCCGCTGTCGGTAAGGAGGTCTATTATTACGTCCTTAGAGTGGATTAAAAAGGGGTTGTAAAATGCCTTTTCTAAGATGGCTACCCGCTCTTCGGGCGTATTGAAGTAGATGGGCTCTACCGATTTTATTTTAAATGGTTCAATTATCGTTTGCATAAAAATTCAATGATTAAAAAAAAATGAGAATAATAAAGTTTCAGATGTGGTATGAGGTAACCACGAATTATGAAGGTCGTTTGATTATGTTCTTCCAGAGAATCATGGCGCAAAGATGCCGCATTTATTATAAGTAAAATATGATTATAGTCATGTTGTTGGGGTCAAGAAACGACTTCAATACAACGAGCCACACCTAATCTTTCAATGGATAATGGTTTGATTTAAAAAAGTTCCTAATAAAAGTATTTGAATGCTTTTATTGAAATTATTTTTTTTATCTTTGTGGCGTCAAAAAAAAATAATCCTATTCCTAATGCAAACTACTTCAGAAAATATCTTAAACGTTACCTTGCTCGAGCCGAAGCTAAAACATCCTACTATTTTCATCCGTTTCGATGAATTAGCGGAAGGTGAAAATCTTATTATTCATAACGACCACGACCCGAAACCACTGTATTACCAGATGCTCGGCGAGAGAGGGAATATCTTCATTTGGGAATATTTAGAGGAAGGGCCCGAATGGTGGAAAGTAAAAATAACAAAACGTGTAAGTGGCGAAAATGACGAGACCCTGGGACAAATTGCTGCGAAAGATTTACGAAAAGCGCAAGTGTTTAAAAAGTACGGACTTGATTTTTGTTGCGGAGGTAAAAAAACAGTGAAAGAAGCTTGCGCCGAGAAAGGACTTGATGTAACGTTAATAGAGCAAGAATTACAACAAACCGAAAAGGTAGCATCATCGCGCCCACTGCCTTATGGCGATTGGAGTTTGGACTTTTTAGCCGATTATATCGTAAATACCCACCACACCTACGTTGCTAAAAGCTTACCCGACATCAGAGCGTATGCGTTTAAAGTAAGTAAAGTGCACGGACACCGTCATGCCGAATTGTTTCAGATACATCAGCTGGTGGAAGAAATAAACACCGAATTAGTATCGCACATGGCGAAGGAAGAACAGATACTTTTCCCTTATATAAAAGAGCTGGTTACCGCCACAAAAAATACGCAACCGTATCATGCGCAACATTTGGGAAGTGTACAAGGCCCAATCAACATGATGGAGGTGGAACATGAGATGGTAGGAAGTGCGATGGCAAAGATTCGCGATCTCTCCAATAATTATCTTCTGCCCGAAGAAGCCTGCGCCAGCTATAGCTTGTTATACCGCTTCTTAGCCGAATTTGAGGAAGATATCCATCTACATATACATCTCGAAAACAATATACTTTTTCCGAAAGCATTGGAACTAGAAAAAACCCTGACGATTCAATAAAATATTTAGATGCTTTTACCTCTATAAAGAAACCTTTACTAATTCATCTCCAAAATCACGATCATGCCCGACAAAGAAAATAAAACCACGGTTCCCGACTTCATCCAATCGCTCCGTAGGGAGCAAATAATAGATCTCGATGTTCGACCTGTATTGGCTTCTGGCACCGACCCGTTTAAAATTATCTTAGAAAAAACAAAGGAAATAGAAGGCGGTCAGGCATTGAAAATTATCAATACCTTTAAGCCGGCGCCTCTTATAACGTTATTAGAACGACAGGGTTTTGTGGCCTATACAGAGGTAATAGATGCCAATTGGGTCGAAACATATTTCTATAAACCAGAAAAACTTACGGGCATTGAACCCGTTCAACCTCAAGATGCAGCATCGGGTTGGGACGAAAAACTGCAACAGTTTTCCGACAAGCTCATAAAAATTGATGTGCGTAATTTAGAGATGCCTCAGCCCATGCACATCATCATCGAAGCATTGGATAAACTTCCGGCCAATCATGCGTTGTTTATTTATCACCATCGCCTTCCCCTTTTTCTGCTGCCCGAATTAGCAGCAATGAAGTTTGAATTCCGCAGCAAAGAAGTGAGCCCCGATGAGGTGTGGTTGTTACTATTTAGAGCTTGAGATGGAAAGTACAACACGGCAAGAAGCACTGATGAAACCGACCTCATATAAGGTTGTTCTACCGTTTTATGGTTATGCAGCGATCGCTTTTTTAACAGCAACAATACTCTTGTTTTTTTCAAGCGAAAGCTTCACACAACATTATTTTCACCCGAAGATATTAGCCATAACCCATACCATCGCCTTGGGATGGGGCACCATGATCATCTTAGGTGCTAGTCATTTATTGGTGCCGGTATTAATTCAAGGAAAGCTCTATAGCAACAATCTGGCTTATACTTCGTTTCTTTTTGCAGCAAGCGGCATTCCATTGCTTGCTTATAGTTTTTATATTTTTAATATGGGATGGCCGGCTCAACTTGGTGCAATTCTCATTAATGCCGCCGTCATTTGTTTTGTCATTAACGTTGCCTTGAGTTTGATACAAAGCAAAAAAGAAAATATCCATGCGGCTTTTATCTTTACTGCGGCTTTGTGGCTTCTACTCACAACCCTTCTCGGCCTGTTATTGGTTTGCAACTTGGTTGACCCCATTTTACCTAACGATTCCATCTATTATTTACCCCTTCATTCCAATCTTGGCATCATGGGTTGGTTTCTAATGCTCGTTATCGGGGTTGGCTCGAGGTTAATTCCAATGTTTCTTATTTCTAAATACAGTAATACAACGTTGCTATGGATTATTTATACCTTGATCAACGTGAGTCTATTCGCCTTCTTTCTTTGCTTCCTTTATTTTCCATCTTCTTCCTTTTATTTTATACCTGTTACAGGCATCTTCCTCGCCTTACTACTTTTCCTGTATTATAACTTTCAATGTTTTAAAAGCCGAATACGGAAAAAGGTCGATGCACAACTAAAGTTCTCTTTACTATCGGTTCTGTTGATGATAATACCCATCGTAATTTTAGCACTCCTCATACTATGGCATAGTTTATCGAATACAACCAACACCATGTTTGTAATGCTTTATGGGTTTGTCGTTTTCTTTGGTTGGATTACGGTCATGATTTTTGGGATGACCTTTAAAACATTACCCTTTATTATATGGGACAGGGTGTATCATGTACAGTCGGGTCTTGGCATAACACCCAACCCCAAAGCACTCTTCAATAGCTCCATCTTTAGCCTAATGGCTATTGTTTATCTCGTTGGATTCGTTGGATTTGGCATCGGCATTCATTTTGGTGCAAATGCCATTTTAAAAGGTGCAAGTTTATTCTTAATCCTCTCCGCCTTACTTTATAATTGGAATGTATTTAAAATCATCTTTCATAAACCAATAAAGCCATGAATGAATTGACCAACGACACCATTCGATGCGATCGTGCGCTGAACGCATTAGAAGAAATAATTGACCCTGAAATTGGATTGAATATCGTTGACTTGGGACTGATTTATGAAATCAACTTCGACGACGACAACGCCATCGTAAAGGTGGTGATGACCTTAACCACCCCGCACTGCCCCATGGGCGAATCGATTACCGGTTCGGTTAAAACCGTCTTAAAGCGTGATTTCCAGGAGATGGAAATAGCCCTTGAACTAACCTTTTACCCACCATGGAACTTAGAGAAAATTTCTGATGAAGGACGTGAATTTTTAAATCAATAACCATGCTAAGTCTCACCTGTCAAACGGCTATTAAAGCCGTTATATTTCTAGCTTCGAAACATGAAAGTGGTGCAAAATATGGCATTAAAGAAATTGCCACCTTCATTGGTGCCAGTGAGCATAGTGCAGGAAAGTTACTGCAAACACTGGTAAAAGCAGAAGTTATTCAGAGTTCGAAAGGCCCTCATGGGGGGTTTTACCTAACCCTTAAACAAAAAAAACAATCCATCATCCATATTGTAGAAGCCATCGATGGAAAAGATGTTTTTAAACAATGCGGTTTAGGGTTCAGTAAATGCTCTGCTTCCCACCCCTGCCCTATTCATAACGATTATAAACTCGTTCGCGATGTATTTGAGAACCTATGCCTAAATAAAAAAGTTTGCGACTTATGCGAGTCCTTGAGTACTGGATTATCGTATCTGGTTGGATAACCAAGAATTAGCAAACCAAAAAACATCTCCAGAATTCACTGCCTACTGACGCACTAAAACGGGCTGCTATACCGTACATCTTTGGTGAAGCTGGTATCACTGAGTGTTTTTAAAAATGCCACCAATTGCATTTTTTGAAGGGATGACATCCGGTTTTTTGGAAGCATCATCATATTTACGTCAAGGTTGCGATTACGATAAAATCCATGGTCGTAAAACTCCACCACCTCCTCCAGCGTTTTAAACCGGCCATCATGCATATACGGCGCCGTGAGCGCTATATTTCGCAACGTAGGGGTTTTAAACATCATACTGTCGAAGCCATTATGAGTAACACCAAACCGCCCTATATCAACCTTAGTGCCACTCCTTGCCGTGTCTAAGCCATTATGCTTGAAATCGAAATTGGTGAACGTATTACCAGCACTATGACAATGAATACAATCGCCTAACGTTTGACTTTGGAAAATAGTGAATCCTTCCAATTCATCACTACTTAGATTTATTTTATGCTGGGCCCAAAGATCAAATTTCGAATCGCCTGAAACGATGGTGCGTTCAAATTGTGCCAAGGCTTTTACTACTAACGTAACGGTAATAGAGTCGGTGCCAAAAGCCTTTTTAAACAAATAGGGATAGTTGGAGTTGGCTTGCAGCTCGTTGGCAAGCAACGTAATATCTTGATTCATCTCCACCGGATTCGTGATTGGACCCGTGGCCTGCTCTTCCAGGTTGGGCTGACTTCCATCCCATGTAAAACTTTTAGCCCATAGCATGTTAAACGTGGTGGGCGCGTTTCGACGAGTTTTAGAAAACCCATCGGCACCCAGGCTTAAGGCAAAATCGGGACCGTTACTAAAGGCAAACTTTTGTATATGACAACTCCCACACGACTGTTTATTATTGCCAGAAAGAATAGGATCATAAAATAAACGACGCCCTAAAGCAATGCCTTCCAACGTCAAGGGATTGTCATCTCGAATATTCAAATCGGATACTTTAGCTGAAAAACCACGGGGAATGAAACGCTCCACAGAAACCAAAACAGCTGGTAGAATTGGGGTTGCCACAACCTGATCTTTTTTGCAACTCGTCAAATTCGCTGTGAATGCTAACGTAAAAAGCAAAAAAACAGATCGTGTGTATTTCATACTCTCGTTTACTCGATACCTGAAAGGGTGAACGCCTGGCTCATATTGGACGTCATTTTATTCATCCAAACTTCATCACCTATATTAGATTGCCGGTTATTGTCAATCGAAAAATCAATTGCAGATGCTGCCATACCTAGCACCTTATCAATATCCAAACTAATATTTATTTTCCTGCCTAAACCTTTCACATCCAAAACAACGGGTAAAGCAATTTTTACTAATGCCGTATCGGTACCCAGATGGTTACGAAAAGAAGTTTCGGTAGGCACGGCAACGGAAGTGAAACGCCCCTCCATCTTGTAAAAAACATATCCGAAAGCCCATGTCCACAGCATGCCATTGGATGCACTCAATGCCCCCTCCTGTGCACCGGTATGGTTTCGCTCCTGATCGATGCCCACATAAAAAATAATTTTACGATAATTGCCATTGATGACCTTTTTGTTGAGAACGAAAGAAGTGCTGTTGACATCAAAGACATCGATTAAGTTATAGTTTTTGTAATTGGTTTCTAATCCTTTATCGTCAACCAAAGTGATATTCGAAATATAATATTTAAGCAAATCGACTTTATAATTATTGCCACTGATATGGGTATGAACAGAGGTTGATCGAATGATCGGTTGGCCTTTACTGGTAGTACTAAAACTAAATAGCACCACGGCATCGGGGTTGGGCATCACTTCCTTATCGTTAGGCATGCAAGAGGAAATGAGCAAAACGGTTGCGCCAACGATAAAAAATTTAAAAACATTCATAATTGAAATAAATTTACTTTTGCAACAACATCGCGTCAATGCAAGATACGCAAAAATGCGAGAATGGTTACAAAAAAAAATAAAATACGATGGCATCTTTTGATATTGTAAATAAAATAGAGGAGCAGAACATTGACAATGCTGTAAATACGGCACGTCGTGAACTCCTTAACCGCTACGACCTGAACGGCACCGATAGCGAAATTGAATGGGACCGAAAGGCTAATACCATAACCATCATCAGCAATAATGAGATGCATGTCAATGCCATCGAAGATATTTTGCTGGCTCGTATGATCAAGCAACATATAGAAGCCAAGACCCTTGACCTATCGAAGGAGATATTGCCCAGTGGTAAAACCTCACGTAAAATATTGCCCATAAAATCGGGTATCGACAAGGAGGCGGCTAAAAAAATTATTGCCAAAATAAAAGAAAGCAAATTAAAAGTGCAAGCCGGCATAATGGATGATAAAATTCGTGTTACTGCCAAGCAAATCGACGACCTGCAGAAAGTTATCTCGTTGTGTCGTGCTTCCGACTTCGACCTACCGCTTCAATTCGACAATATGAAAGCTTAGTATAACATGCTAGATGAATAAAATATGCGTTCCTAAACCTTTACTTCGATCGTAAAAAGCACCTACCGTAAGGATGTCATCTACATCATCGTATAGGTCAGCTTTTGTATAATGAAACATATCCATGGCGAGTTTGCAGGCCCATAGTTTCACGCCGGAAGCCTTTAGGATGTCAAGAAATTCGTGTACTGGTGGAATATCAATCTTTTCCATTTCTCTTCGCATCATACTGCTGGCCAACGATTCCATTCCGGGAAAACCACCCAACATGGTAGGAATGTGCATGGCAGGGTTTCCTACGGTAGCGATATGAAGGTGTTCCAATTTCTTTTTGTTGATGGCTTCCAGTCCGAAGAAAGTAAAAAACATTTCTGCTTCAATGCCTTCGGCTCGTGCACCATTGGCCAAAATAAAAGCAGCATATACACTATCCAATGTAGCCTTGGATACGATGATCATCATCTTTTTGATCTCTCCATTAAATTCATTCATGAGATATAGTATTAAGAGTTAGGGTAATTTTAGATGCAACTGGCTGGCTTAGGGATACCCGCAATTTTGGTAGACGTTTTTAGCGGGCCTTGAGGAAAAAGCTGGTAGAATTCTTTAATATCAACTACCCCACTGCTCCCGATACGACGAATATTTAACGCCACCTCATTTTTGTACTGCTCCTGCAGAAACTTCAGAACTGCCCAATGCTTTGGGGTGAGCTCGATATTAATTTCCTTGGCCAATGTTTCAGCTACTTGAGCGTCCCATTGAGCATAATCGGTTAAATAACCTTCATCGTTTACGGAGATTGCTCTCTCGCCTATTAATTTTGTGTGTGTCATAATATAAGAAATTGGTTTAAACTAAAATATTGAGAATGTTTATTATAATGTAAAATTTATTCCTGCATAGAACCAGAAACAAAAGGGATATGCGTTCCTTTTAATAGCATGTTCCAATAAATCCATCGGAAGGCTAATTTACCCATATGGTTTATTCTGGTTTCTTTTAATAAACTCAGTGGACCAATGCCTGGGAATGGAAATGAGCCTTCTTCCGGCTCGTGGGTATAATTAAAATCAATAAGCAGTGCTTTTCCGTTTCCCGTTTCAATGAAACAATTGGCATGTCCGTCGAATTCCGCTTTTAACGACTCGCCCTTCATAAAACGCAAAATATTTTCAGTCAAAATCTCGGCAGCAAAATGTGCCACCGACCCAGCTTTCGATGCCGGGATATCGGAGGCATCACCAAGCACAAAAACATTATCATAATTTTTCGATTGCAGCGTTGCTTTGTGTGTAGGAATATAGTTAAGTTCATCACCCATTCCTGATCGTGCAATCAATTCATCACCTTTATTCGTTGGTACCGTTACCAGCAAGTCGAATGATATTTCTCTGCCCGAATAATCAACAATCGTTTTATTCTCATTATTAATATGCTCAATGGCAAAGTCTGTTTCAAGATGAATATTTTTCTCTTCCAAAAGATGGTCTAAGGCCTTCGTGGCTTTAGGCTTAGTAAACGCACCACTCAACGGCGTAACATACGTTATCTCTACCAAGTCTCGCATATTCTTGCTTTTGAAGTACGAATCGGCAAGAAACGCAAACTCTAAAGGAGCTACCGGACATTTTATTGGCATCTCGGTAATATGCACTACCAATTTCCCGCCTTCCCATTTTCGTAGTTTGTTTCTCAAGGCCAGTGCCCCCTCGAAGGTATAGAAGTCAAATACACTTCGTTGCCATTCTTTGTCCTTCATGCCGCTGATCTCTTCCGGCGCGATAGAGGCGCCAGTGGCAATAATTAGAATATCATAAGGAAGCTGCTCACCGCCACTCAACGTAACACGATTTTCTTTCGGATGAATGATGTCAATTTTACTTTTTATAAGTTTAACACCCTTCGGAATAAATTCCTCAATATATTTTACAATATCTTTAGGCTCATAAATATCGAAAGGCAGGAATAGATAACCGGGTTGATAATAGTGTTTGATTTGCTCATCGACTATCGTAATTTCCCAGTCTTTGTTTTTTAGTTCGTGGCTTAGGTGGTTAGCCATCATGGTACCCGCAGTACCGGCACCCAATATCAACAATCGTTTCATGATATTCAACGTTTATTAGACGCTTCTATTATTACGGCACAAAGGTAAATGTGGCTTTGAAACGCTACAATGACTACCGTCAGAGTGTGCAATGACAAGTATCATAGTGAATTAGTTGACTCTTGTAACAATGGTTACATAACCATTGAATAAAATTAATTAACACCAACGATCCATACTTATTTCTTCGCTATTTGGCCGACCATAAAGTATGATTATAATTATACTTTTATAATTTATGATTATCTAACTTTGCATCATAGGGGTTTGTAACATACGACTAAATTAAACTCCTTATCTCATAAATTCTTTTGAAGTAACAGGCTGGTTATCATTTTTCATCTCGTGCAGGCACATGGAAAATTTCAATCTTGTGATCGTCAAGGCCACAAAAGATGGAACAAATTTGTTTAAAAAACTAAAGTAAATATGGAGAGCGACCCAAACAAAACAAATGAACAATTAGTTGAGCGGCTGCAAGCATTACAGCAAGAAAATAATACCCTAAAAGCATTATTTAATTCACTCCAGGCCGAGCAAAACCAAGCAGAAGAAAAACGACTGCTGATGGATGAGAGTATTCAAAAACATCAAACCCTTCAGCACGAGATCATAAAGCTACTCAATGGAAATCATGGCATGAAAGAGATGCTTGATAGTATCATCGTACTAATTCAACGTGTTCTCCAGATTTCTGCCGTAGCCATTCGATTTAAAGTGGATAATGATTTCCCCTATCTCTCTCAAATTGGCTTTTCGAAGGGTTTTATCCATCAAGAAAACTCGCTCCATGCCAAAGACAATACGGGTGAATTATGCCGTAATGAAGATGGTAGCATTACGTTGGATTGTGCTTGCGGACTGGTCATTTCCGGTAAAACCGACCCCAATAATTCCTTGTTTACGAAGGAAGGGAGTTTTGTTACCAATAACTCCTACCCGCTTTTAAACCTGCAGGAAGATCAAAATCCAAGGTTTCAATTTAGAAACACATGCATTCATTTAAAATATGGCTCTATTGCTATAATTCCCATAAAGTCAAATTCGATTACAGTAGGAACGCTGCAGTTAAACCACAAAGAAATAGATGCGTTCACAAAAGAAATGATCGTTTTTTTTGAAGCGATCTGTTCCACCATTGGAATTGCATTAATTCGCATTCAAACAGAGGAAATACTATCCAATGAAAGGAGAAAATTATCGTCGATTATTACCGGAACCAATACCGCTACCTGGGAATGGAATTTACAAACCGGAGTGGGGGTATCCAACGACCGTTGGGCCGAAATTTTAGGTTATACCTTAGAGGAAATTTTGCCTATCAATTTAGAAACCTGGCAGAAATACGTTCATCCCGATGACTTTCAAATTTCCATCCAATTGTTCGAACAGCATTTAAAAAAAGAAACAGAACATTACGAGTGCGAAACAAGGATGAAACATAAGAACGGTGATTGGGTATGGGTTCACAGCAAAGGGAAAACGATAGCATGGGATGCTGCCGGCAAGCCTCAGTTGATGCTTGGCATACTCCAGGATATTACCGAACGCAAGAAAACAGAGGCCATTCTACAACTGAGCGAAGAAAAGTTTCGAATTGCATTTATGACTGGCTTGGATGGCTTCTATATTAGTAGCTTTGAGGATGGCAGGATTATTGAAACCAATCAAGTTTTTGAAAATATTTTTGGCTACTCAAAAGAAGAGATCATTGGCAAAACTTCATTAGAATTAGATTTTTTTAATGATCCATCCGAACGACAATTGATATTAGCCAAATTAAAGGCCGATGGACTTATCAAAGATTTCGTATTCCAGGGCAGAAAAAAAAATGGAGACCTGATCACTATTTCTATCTCCTGCAGGCTCTATCATCTTAATAATGACAACTACCTATTAGGGATATTGAGAGATATAACCCAACAAAAGCAAGATGCTGAAAAATTAAGAAAAAAAGATATTGAATTTCAGAAGTTATCCGAACACTTACCCGACCTTATCTTTCAATTCACCCGTCGACCTAACGGAACCTATTTTGTTCCGATTGCTTCGTCGGGCATCAAAAATATTTTTGGTTGTTCGCCCGAGGATGTGGCAGATGACTTCACCCCCATAGGCAAGGTAATACACCCCGACGACGCAGAGAGAGTGATCGAGGAGATCGAAAATTCAGCGAAAAATTTAAGCCTATTCACCTGCGAGTTTCGAGTACAAATTCCCGGTAAAGAAGTGCAACATATTTTGTCGCGATCAACGCCTGAAAAATTACCGGATGGAAGTGTTACCTGGTATGGTTTTAATGCCGACATCACCCAACAAAAGCTGATTGAAAAAGAACTAGGGAAGAATAAAGACCTCTTTAAAACCATTTTCAATGATTCTCCATTAGGAATTGCTTTAATTGACTCCATAACCGGAAAAATTCATTTGGCCAATCCCATGTTTGCTAAAATTTCAGGACAGCGTATCGCAGATTTAGTTCATATCGATTGGATGAAGATAACTCACCCCGACGACATTCAATTAGACCTCGACAATATGAATTTATTGATAGAAGGTAAAATTAATGGGTTTCAGATGGAAAAAAGATATATTAAACCCGATGGTACTATTGTTTGGATTAATATGACCATCTCACATTTGATCAAAGCAGAAAATAATCCCATCCGACATTTGGCCATGATTGAAGACATCACAGAACGCAAAATCAAGGATGATAATCTTCGCAAACTATCACAGGCTGTTGAGCAGAGCCCCGCCATCATTGTGATTACTGATATTTTGGGCGCTATCCAATATGTGAATCCGAAATTTGTGGAAACCACGGGTTATCATTTAGCGGAGATTCTTGGACAAAATTTGCGCATCTTAAAATCAGGCTATACTTCGTTTAGCGAGTACACCAACCTATGGCAAACAATTATCGCAGGTGAGGAATGGCACGGTGAGTTTCATAATAAACGAAAAAATGGCGAACTGTATTGGGAAAAAGCATCCATTTCACCTATTAAAGACCCGATGGGCGAAATCACTCATTTTCTGGCCATCAAAGAGGATATCACCTATCGTAAAGCTTCAGAACAGTTATTACAAAAAAACAAGTTGGAAATAGAAGCGCAAAATGAGGACTATCGGGAATTAAATGAGGAACTCGTAAGAACCAATGATAAACTAAAGGAAGCAAAAGAACAAGCCGAAGAAAGCGACCGTTTAAAGTCGGCCTTCTTAGCCAATATGAGTCATGAGATACGCACCCCAATGAATGGCATTCTTGGCTTTGCCGACTTGCTCAAATCGCCCGACCTTACCGGCACCGAGCAGCAAGAATTCATCCATATCATCGAGAAAAGTGGGGCACGAATGCTTAATATCATCAATGACATTGTTGACATTTCAAAGATAGAAGCAGGGCTGATGAAAATAGAGAAGACCAATTCCAATGTTAACGATCAAATAGAATATATCTATACTTTCTTCAAGCCGGAGGTTGAAGCCAAAGGGATGAAACTCCTATTTAATAACACTTTGCCTGCCAGCGAAGCCATTATAAAAACAGACCGCGAAAAACTATATGCCATACTTACCAATTTAGTTAAAAATGCGATAAAATACAGCAGAAAAGGAACGATTGAATTGGGCTATAACAGAGTGAAGAAAGATGAACATGCTGACCTATTGTTTTATGTTAAAGATACTGGCAATGGAATTCCAAAAGATAGGCAAGATGTTATTTTCGAGCGTTTTATTCAAGCCGACGTAACCGATAAGAAGGCCATGCAGGGTGCCGGTTTGGGCTTAGCAATTACCAAATCGTATGTTGAGATGCTGGGTGGTAAAATTTGGCTAGAAAGTGAAGAAGGCGTAGGATCAACATTTTTCTTCTCACTGCCTTACCTTGCACCGGCTCCAAATAAGAAGCTGAACACGACGTTAACATTAGAAGAAGATTCGGAAAAACCGATACAAAACCTAAAAACACTAATTGCAGAAGATGACGAGACATCGCAAATAATTTTAGCCCTTGCGCTTAAAAGCATGAGCATCGAAATACTAAAAGCATCTACCGGAAGACAAGCCATAGAAACCTGCCGCAACAACCCTGATTTGGACTTAATTATGATGGATATCAGGATGCCTGAAATGAGTGGCTACGAGGCGACCGAAAAAATCAGACAATTCAATAAAGAAGTGATCATCATTGCACAAACGGCCTATGCCTTGCAGGGCGACCAAGAGAAGGCGCTTGCAGCAGGATGCGATGATTATATAACGAAACCTATTAATAAAAAGACCTTATTACAGCTCATTCAAAAGCATTTAAAAAAGAGGGTGTAAACAAAGGAATAAATTCCGGAAGGATTTGATCGTAATGTATTCAACGATTTTAACATCGGCTGGTAGGTAATACCTTCCAATACCATCTCTGAGACTAAAAAACGGTTTCCGATCACCAAAACAAAAAACAAATTCCGTATTTTTGCACTCCTTTATGAAATTTAATAAAACCCAAATAGCCGTAATACTTGGTATCGTGGCACTTACCACGGTGCTTTTCATGCTTGAGAAGAAAGTACTATCTGCAAAGAAGGCCGTTGCGATGAGCGACAAAACCCAAACTGAAGTTTCTGGAGAAACCGACGCGAATTTAAAATCCATCGATACAATAGTAGCAGAATCAATATTCAAGCTTACTCAGGAAGAGAAAAAAGAATTGCTGCTGAGCGAAAACACCGATGCAACTGGAGTGAAAAAGGTTATGTCAGCCTATAAAAAGCTCGATAATAAATTAGGAATAGCATTTTGCATGGAGAAACTGAAGGAAGCGAATACAGAAAGAATGATAGGCCTGGCTTACTATGCCGCTTTCAACCAAAGTGTAATCGACGAGAACAAGAGAGCGATTGCCAACAAAGTAATCACTTATCTTAAACCTTCCCTCGAAAAAACACCGGAAGACGTAGACATTAAATGTGCGTTAGCCGATTGTTATGTAAATACAACCCAAAACCCGATGAATGGCATCATGCTCTTACGTGAAGTAATCGCCACGGACAGCACCAATGAATCGGCCTTGTTTTTACTCGGCGAGTTCGCCATAAAATCGGGGCAATTTGATAAGGCTCAGGTGCGTTTTGAGAGCTTAGTACGTTATTATCCCGCCAGTATAAAATATTCTTTGTATCTTGCGCAACTTTTTTCAAACCATGGAGAGCCAAACAAGGCACTTGAAACCCTCCTTAATGCGAAGAAACAGGCCAAACGAAAGTCGGCCATTGACAGTATAGAGACCAGTATTAATCATTTAAAATAATATAAATATGCCAAGCGGAAAGAAAAGAAAACGTCATAAGATAGCCACCCATAAGCGTAAGAAGCGCATGCGTCGTAATCGACATAAAAAACGCTAAGTTTTTTATGTTATTGGTTTATTTGTAAGGTATATACAAAGGCAGTAGTATTACTGCCTTTGTTATCATACAAAGTTAGAGCCTACCTGTCGGTTATTTGAGATTGCCAAGCAATTTTTGAATCCTAGCATCAATACCATGAAAAGCTTAACCGCATGTAGTACCATTTAAAAAAACATCTCAGTGAACGAACTTATTATTGACGTATCCGAAACCGGTGTACGTATTGCGTTAACGCAAGATAAAAGGCTTATCGAACTGCATCAGGAGCGTCATAACAAAAATTTCAATGTTGGCGATATCTATCTTGGTTGCGTAAAAAAAATTACGCCTTCTCTTAACTCTGCATTTGTAGATATTGGACATGAAAAGCCGGGGTTCCTGCATTATCATGACCTTGGCCCGAACGTGCGATCGTTAAATAAATTCACACAACTTTGCCGAACAAATAAAATATTCAAAGCCGACCTTGCCGCCTTCCCTCGTGAACAACTGATTGAAAAAACAGGCAAAATTGGTGAACTGTACCAAAAGAACGACCTGGTATTGGTTCAAATTACGAAAGAACCCATCAGTACCAAAGGGCCACGATTAAGTTCCGAAATTTCATTGGCCGGCCGATACCTCGTACTGGTTCCCTTCTCTGATGCCGTTAACATCTCCCGAAAAGTAAAGAGCGGGGCCGAGCGTCAACGCCTTAAATCCATTGTACTAAGTCTGAAAACAAAAAATTTCGGCGTTATTATCCGCACGGTAGCAGAAGGTAAAGAAGACGACGACATTAAAAACGACCTAAAGGAACTTATCGAACGTTGGAATCAGATATTCAAACGATTGAAAGAAATAGGCAATAAAGAAATCACGCACGAAAAGGTGTTGGGGGAAATGGATAAAAGCCAGTCGCTCCTGCGCGATATGCTCAACGACGATTTCAGTAATATTGTGGTGAACGATGTAGATACCTATAACGATTTAAAAAACTATGTCGCGAGGATCTCACCTGAGAATGAAAAAATTGTAAAGCTATTCAATGGCAAACAAACTATTTTTGAAACCTTTGGTATTGAACGTCAAATTAAAACATCATTTGCTAAAACAGTAACCTTTAGTGGAGGATGTTATCTGGTGATAGAGCATACCGAAGCCATGCACGTCATTGATATTAATAGCGGCAGCAAACTCAATAATGACTCGGATCAGGAAGAAACAGCAATACGAATAAACCTAGATGCAGCGAAAGAGGTAGCTCGACAATTACGACTACGGGATATGGGCGGATTAATCATTTTAGATTTTATCGATGTACGCAAAGCGAGTAACAAACGATTGGTATATGAATCCATGCGAGAAGCCATGGAAAGCGACCGTGCAAAACATAAAATATTACCCTTGAGTACCTTTGGCTTGATGCAGATAACACGTCAACGGGTGCGCCCTGAGATGAATATTGATACGTTGGAAGTATGCGCACAATGCAAAGGAACTGGTGAAGTAAACAACAGCGCGGTGATTGTTGATGAAATAGAAAGCAATTTGAAATACCTCATACAGGAAAACAGCAGTAAAAATATAACCATTGCTACCCATCCTTATATTGCAGCTTATATAAAACAAGGTTTTTTCTCTTTGCGTTTCCAATGGTGGCGTAAATACAAACAATGGGTGAAGATCGTTGTCGATGAAGATTTTCATTACGGCGAATTTCATTTTCTCAATGCCAGCGGCGAAGAAATAAAAGTGTGACGCGTACTGTTTAAATCGCGAATTGCCTATCATGATTCACCTATCATGAATCGTGAATTTCATACCCACGTTCAGCGGAATCTTCTTCGCTCAACGAAATATCTTCCCACTTCTTTGTACCGTTTTACAATCTCTGATTAGAGACAGAAAATATTCTGCCCCCTAATCTATTTGCCTCCTCAACGTATTCCGAAAATCTGTTGAAATAAATCCTTACATTTGGGGGACCGTATAAAATAAAAATGATAAAACAACATGAAAAAAATGGCATACAATCCAAAAACGCATCACCGCAGGTCAATACGATTACAAAGTTACGATTATTCGCAGGCGGGTTTATATTTTATAACCATCTGTTGCCATCATCGAATATGTTTGTTTGGTGAAATATCGGATGGCGGTGGGGTTATGGTAGGGGCAGAAAATATTCTGCCCCTACGGGAAAATAAAAACCAAATCATGATTTTGAATAATGCTGGCAAAATTGCAGATGCCTGTTGGCGTGAAATCCCAAAACATTTTCAAAATGCCATTTTACATGAATATATCATAATGCCCAATCACGTTCATGGAATTATTGAATTGACGAATGAAACCCATGTTGGGGCAGAAAATATTCTGCCCCTACGGGAAAATATTCTGCCCCTATCGGAAAATATGGACATTGGTGGTGGGGCAGAATATATTCTGCCCCTACCACCGCGAAATAAATTTCAAAAAATGATTCCCCATTCTATTGGTTCAATGGTTAAAGGATTTAAAATCGGTGTAACAAAATGGTTTCGAAATAATGCCGCTATACCCATTCAACATCCGCCTTTACCCATATGGCAACGCAATTACTATGAACATATTATTCGCAATGATCAATCGTATCAATCCATTTCGGATTATATTATAAATAACCCGGCAAAATGGAGGGAGGATAAATTTTTTACCAAATAAAATGGTAAAATGTAATACTAAAATAAAGAGCTATTATTATTCAACGGCTTCGCAATTATTTTACCGTGATACGTATTGGCAAACAGTGCCAATAAATTTTGGAATACACTTCATAACCCAGTCTCCGTTAACATTCCAATCATTAAATTTATGGCCATTAATTTCTCACGATTAATTCGAGTTTAATTTAAAAAATTCTTAAATTCACGCACTTGAAGTCGAACGAAACAACCCTAAAAGATGCCCTTAGCGCATTCCTCGACACCCATGGGTTGAAAGAAAAACTATTGGAGACCCAATTACGTCAGAAATGGGAAACCATTGCCGGGAAAACCATTGCACGTTACACCAAAAAGCTCTATGTAAAGAAAAAAAAGCTATATCTGGAAGTAACAACACCGGTTATCAAACAGGAGATTTCCTATTCCAAATCGGTACTTATTGAAATTATTAATAAAGAAATTGAAAAAGACTTTGTGAAGGATATCGTACTATTTTAGTTATTCGTATTTTTGCCTTATGATAATATCTCCATCGGTACTTTCTGCGAACTTCTTACATCTTGAAAAAGATATTGAAATGATAAACCAAAGCCAAGCCGATTGGTTTCATGTAGATATTATGGATGGTGTATTTGTACCTAATATTTCCTTTGGGATGCCAGTAATGAAAGCCTTGCAGATGGCGGCTACCAAACCCCTAGATGTACATCTGATGCTGGCGAACCCCGATCCCTATATTTCCGAATTTACTAAACTCGGTGCTTCCTATATTACGGTTCATTACGAAGCTTGCACCCATCTGCACCGCACCATTCAAGCCATAAAGCAAGCCGGTGCTAAAGCCGGAGTCGCCTTAAACCCACACACGCCCGTACACCTACTTTCCGATATCATCGCCGAACTTGATTTAGTGTTATTGATGAGCGTGAATCCTGGTTTTGGAGGACAAAAATTTATTGAAAATACGTACGATAAATGTGTGGAGTTAAAGCAATTAATTCGGCATAAGCAATCGAATGCCCTCATTGAAATTGATGGTGGGGTAACGCTCGCCAATGCCCCCTTATTACAAAATGCAGGCGCCGACGCTTTAGTTGCAGGCAATACTGTTTTTTCCTCTCCCAGCCCCAGAGAAACAATTCAACAATTGAAAAATTTGACGGTGATGAAAAAAGCATAGCCTTCTCATTATTGTCCTCCCTCCATTCAGTGCAATACCCCCTCTTCGTAAAATGAAAAACAAAAGAATACTTCCCCTTTTAATTTTTATTATACTTAGCTGGTATCAATCCAAGGCACAAACCCCGCGTTATCTTTACAACCCACGAATCATCGTAAAACAAGGTGCAACACTATCCCAACTAAAAAACCCATTCGCCGGTGGATTCGAACTACCTCAGTTTTCTGCTCTCGATTTAAATATGGACTCGGTACTCGATATCATGATCTTCGATCGGGGAACGAAAAAATTCTATACGTTCCTTAACGATAGGATACCCAACACGGTGAGCTATACCTACGCCCCCCAATATGAAATAAAACTTCCATCCTACTGCATTAGCTTTTGCCTGTCATACGATTATAATAACGATGGCAAAATGGATTTATATATGGAGCTCAGCGGGCTCATCTTGCAATATAGAAATACAAGCACCACCACACTATCATTTGCCATACCCGACACCCTTTATGCAACGGCAGGCGATCCATTTGCTTTCAATGTATTTTGCCCGAGTACCAACATTCCTTCATTTAACGATATCGATAATGATGGTGATATGGATATCCTAAGCTGGGATCCGTTAGGATTTACCATAACGCTCTATAAGAACTGGCGACAAGAATTAGGCCTTTCCAAAAACCAATGGAAGTATAAGTTAGCCGATGAATGCTGGGGGAAGTTTTTTTTATCAAACGCCATTAGCTTAGGATATAAATGTGGGATGGCCTATGTTAACGGCGACAATTACAATCCACCTCCTTTACAACCTCAAGAAGAAGCTCACCAGGGCAGCACCTTACTTACATTCGATGCCGATGATGATGGAGACTATGAAGCCCTATTAGGCGATATTTATTATGACTATCTATACTATTTAAAAAATGGTAAAAAGGAGTTCAATTACGGCAAAGACACCATGATTTTTTCCGACTCCTTATACCCTTCCAGTGCACAACAAATGTCGGTACTCAATTTTCCGGCTGCCTATTTTTTAGATGTCGATAACGACGGCAAACGAGATATCATCTTAGCACCTAATGATGGTAGTGGTGCAAGTAAAAACAAAAATCAAATTCATCTATATAAAAATGTGGGTACCGATAAAAAACCCGTTTTTAATTTAATTCAAAAAAACTTTTTAACCGGTACTATCATCGATTTTGGAGGCACTTCCGCCCCTACTTTCGCCGATATTGATGGCGATGGCGATGAGGATTTATTTATCGCTTCTTCTGGCGATGCATCACAAACATTGAACGCTCACGACATCCTAATCTATTACAAAAACACCGGCACCTTGCTCAATCCTATCTTTGAACTACAGGATACCAACTTTTTAAATCTATCGTCCAAAAATTATAGTGGGATTAAGCCTTGTTTCGGCGATTTAAATGGAGATCTTCTTATCGATTTGCTTTTAGGGGATGCCAACGGCACGTTAAAATACTACACCAATACTTCTGTTGCAGGAACGCTCTCGTTCACAGAAAATACCACAACGTTCGCCTCTTTTTCTGGACCAAATTATAGTGCACCCTTCTTGGTTGACTATAACCGGGATGGCAAACTGGATTTGTTTTTAGGCAATATCGATGGCACCGTTAGTTACTTGCAAAACACGGGCACAAAAAACACTCCTATATTCACAAAACAGGTTGACTCTGTTGGAAAAATATGTGTTCGCTCGGTAGATGATTCTAGATCTTTTTATGGCGATGGAATGAGTGTACCGGTGGTAGCCGACTTAAATAAGGATGGTCAATGGGATTTACTGCTTGGAGGAAAATATGGATTATATCGTTACCTGAACATAGAAAACCATTTAGATGATTCATTGACCCTATTGGATACGGTGGTAACCTTCGCACTCCAGCAGCTTGCATCCAGTAAGTTTACAGGATTATACGTTTCACCGGCCATTGCGCAACTCGATAGTGATGCCATTTTAGATATTATGACCGGAAACAACGGAGGTGGAATTACCGTGTTTTCCACCTATGAATTTAAAGGGAGATTTGGAATCCATTCCCGAGCTATTGCCTCGAATTCGTTAAGTATTATACCCAATCCGGCATTAAATACCATCACCCTTGAAGGATTAGAAGATGAGATTTATTCCATTCATTTAATCGATGCCACAGGAAAGAAAATCAAAGACGAAGCACCTCATCACAGCAGAAAACCAATGGTTGACATAAGCCAATTGCTTCCCGGTGTTTACTTCGTAATGGTCGTATCGAAAAACGGAGACACCTATACCGGAACGTTTGTGAAGCGATAATTTAGTAACTTACCATTGGCTGAAGCCAGGGTAAATTGGAACTATCGATAATGCTTAAATATTCAATATTTCGCATTTCAAATGAAAGAATGGAGTTGGGTATTTCAGTATTTGATGTGCTGGCGAAAATAAAATGATCCGCAAAGACCGTATCAATGCTGTTTCGTCATTCCTATTCTGAAGCCCTCCTTTCGCAGATCCTAGGTCCATGAACAAGTTACCATTGACGTATTTTGATGCTAACG
>CANNQU010000050.1 GCA_947507965.1 Bacteroidota bacterium | reverse complement strand
TTCTCCATCGTGGTTTTGCCAATACCTCTCATCGGGTAATTAATTACCCGATCGAGTGAGATTTCGTCATTCGGATTTAGTACCAATCGTAAATAGGCAATGAGATCTTTAATTTCTTTTCGTTGGTAGAAACTCATACCACCATAAATGCGATAGGCGATATTCATCTTACGTAAGGCCTCCTCGAGTGCCCGGCTCTGCGAGTTGGTACGGTAAAGTATCGCAAATTCTTTATTGTACATCTGATGTTGCATCTTATCATCAAAGATGAGGTCGGCCACCAGTTTGCCTTCTTCGTTATCGGTGAGCGTCTTATAAATTTTTATTTTGTCGCCTTCCGTATTCTCGGTCCATACATTCTTCTCTATTTGTTCTTTATTTTTTTTAATCAACTCGCCTGCCGCTTTTACAATGGTTTGGGTACTGCGATAATTCTGTTCTAGTTTAAACGTTTTCATTTCAGGATATTCCTGATTGAAATTCAAGATATTTCTGATGGTGGCACCACGAAACGCATAGATGCTCTGTGCATCGTCGCCTACCACACAAATATTATGATGCACCGCTGCTAGCATCTTCAATATCATATACTGTGAGAAGTTGGTATCCTGATACTCATCCACCATAATGTATTGAAACTTATGTTGGTAATGCTCCAGTGTCTTTGGATGTTTTTGAAGTAACTCATACATCTTGAGTAGCAGATCATCAAAATCCATGGCACCGGCCTTAAAACAACGGTTGCAATAGGTGGTATAAATTTCGCCCATCTTACTCATACCGGATGATTGGTCGGAGGCTTCCTTTTCTTTGTCTTTATAATATTCATACGGAAAAATCAATGCGTTTTTCGCTTGAGATATCCGGTTGTAAATTACATTGGGTTTATATACCGCACTATCGAGGGCCATTTCTTCGATGATGGTTTTTAATAACTTCTTTGCATCGTCGGTATCGTAGATCGTGAAAGCCTTTGGGTACCCCAGTTTGTCGGCTTCAATACGTAAAATTTTCGCAAACACGCTATGAAAGGTTCCCATCCACAGGTTTCGTGCTTCCAATCCTACCACTTTCTCAATACGATGGCGCATTTCTTTCGATGCCTTATTGGTAAAGGTGAGTGATAAAATATGAAAAGCATCAATTTTTTGTTGGAGCATATAGGCGATACGGTAGGTAAGAACGCGTGTTTTGCCGGAACCTGCTCCTGCAATGATCATCACCGGGCCTTCAATTTGCTTCACCGCATCTTGCTGTGCGGGGTTCAATTCTTCTAAAAAATCAATCGATTTTTCTAACTCTTTATCCATGGTTCGAATTTACAAAAAAGTAGTCACTAACGTCAACTATCCTCTTACATCCAGCACGTCTCGTAAACCTATTCCAATTAAATTTACGCCCAGTACGAGGAGGGCAATAGCGATGCCCGGAATTAAGGCTAGGTGTGGTATATTTAAGATGAGAAAGGAGTAATGCTCTTTGATCATCATGCCCCAGCTAGGAGTGGGTGGCTGAATGCCAAATCCAAGAAACGACAAGCCGGCTTCCAGTAAGATGGCGGCCGCAAAATTGCTCGCTGTGATTACAATTAGTGCCGAGGTGCAATTCGGTAAGATATGATGAAACAAAATCCTGAAATTATTAAATCCTAAAACTTTGGCAGCCACCACAAATTCTTTCTGTTTAAGGCTCATTACTTGCCCGCGAAGTATTCGTGCCACATCAACCCACATGGTAAGGCCAATGGCAATAAAAACTTGCCAGAAGCCTTTTCCTAAAGCTAAATTAAGTGCAATAACAACGAGTAGTGTTGGCAATGCCCATATTACATTCATAAACCAGCTCAACACCCCATCAATCCAGCCACCATAGTATCCGGCAATAGCACCAATACTTACTCCAATGAGCAACGAAATGATAACCGAGAGGAGACCAATGAGTAAGGTGTACTGAGCACCAATAATCAGGCGACTCATTACGTCTCTTCCGAAACGGTCGGTGCCGAATAAAAAGGTATGTGAAGAAATCTCAAATTTCGTTAACGTGCTTTTCTCCACTAACTTTAGGATAGCCGTAGTGTCGCCGGCATCGGTATAGGTATGGGCTTTTAGGTAGGCTGCGGTTTCTTCCGTTTTTTTTACAGCCATTTTTTCTTCACTACCATCGAGGTAGGTAAGGCTTAACACGCTACATTTAAAAAGAGGGGTTTTATTTGCTATGGACAGTAGCATCGTGTTCGCATCAGGGCTTTTGTCGTAAATAAAAAACCTGCCCACCACGGCCATCACTACGATGAATGAAACCAGAATAAAACCTGTTAATCCAACCGGATGCTGAAGAAACTTTTTCAATTTCAATGGGTTGATTTCTATTTGCTGTTATGTGCTGTTAATCCGTTTTTGGTAGCCATAAATTGGAAGTCGACGATTCGGTCGAAGTCAACGAATGGCGTACTCATAAATTCTTGTTTCTCTTCGTTAAACACCATTACTTGCACCCATCGTTTCTTAATTAATTTCCGGAGACATTCCAAAACAACACCCAGTCGCTTCTCTGAAACTTCTTTTACAATGGTCTCAAATGGTTCCACAAAATATAATGAATCCAAAATTTCAAACTCTAAATCGTCCATGTGGGCAAATATAATGGGTTATAAAAGGCGAACAAAGAAATCGGTAAAATCAACAAATAATAATGCGATGAGAAACCTTTCGTAGTGCGCTGTGATACGAATAGGTGTGGTTATTACTGCATCGCCAGCACTTCTGCTAAATGCAGGCAACGTATTGGGGTATGGTGTTTTTGAGCATAGGCCTCCAGGTGAAGCAGGCAGCTATAGTCGCTGCTAATGAGAACTTCGGCACCGGTATCCACGGCATTATTTATTTTTTGTTCGCCCATGGCCACCGAGATGGGCTCGAACTTCACCGCAAAAGTGCCGCCGAAACCACAGCAAACGGTAGGGTCTTTTAATTCTACCAACTCCAATCCTTTAACCTTGTTTAATAGCTTACGAGGTTGTGAGAAGATATTGCATTCGCGTAAGGCACTACAACTATCGTGGTAGGTGGCTTTGCCTTGGAAGGAGGCCCCCACATCTTCTATCTTCAGCACATCTACTAAAAACTCGGAGAGCTCAAAAATATTTTTCTGTATGTTTTTACATTCGTTGTGTGAAACCGTATTATGAAATAATTGCGTGAAGCCATTACGAATCATGCCGGTACAGGAAGCTGATGGGGTAACGATATAATTTTCACCATCGAATTCTTTGATAAATTTCTGACCCACAATTTTGGCTTCGTCCCAGTAGCCGGCATTATAGCCGGGTTGTCCACAGCACGTTTGGTTGGGGTTATAACTTACATCCATCCCCACACGTTCCAAAACCTTAATCATATCGAAGGCGATGCTGGGCTTCAGCTGATCAATAAAACAAGGAATAAATAATTGTACTTTCAAAATTTATGGTCATCAACTAAAAAGCAAAAATAAGGTTATGTAGATATTCTGGGATGGAAAATATGAACAGACTATACACAATTGAGAATGCAATTATTTACGTCTACCTTTGCCATAAGAAATATGCCAATGAAAATCTATACCAAAACCGGAGATACCGGTGAAACCTCTCTCATCGGGGGTACTAGGGTGCCCAAGCATCATATTAAAATTGAAGCCTATGGAACGGTCGATGAGTTAAACTCGTACCTTGGCCTCGTGCGTGACAGCTTCGATAACGAGCACGCCCGCGAAATATTGGTTCAAATTCAGCATCATTTATTTGTTATTGGCTCCTATCTGGCAGAAGACAAAGGGGTTTCAAAAATGGTTTTGCCAAAAATGGAAGAGGCGCAAATTGTGATGCTTGAAACAGAAATCGATGCCATGAATGAGGTGCTCCCGGAATTGAAAAATTTTATTTTGCCTGGGGGGCATGCAGCGGCTTCTTTTACACATATTGCACGTTGTGTGTGCCGGCGTGCCGAACGTTGCGCTACGCAGCTGTCGGAAACCGCAGAGGTGGAGAGCCTAGTGATAAAATATCTTAATCGTTTGAGTGATTATCTATTCGTGCTTGCGCGCTATATAGCCTTCAAAAACAACGCCGAGGAGGTGAAATGGATGGTGCGTTAGAAAACGTGTACACCGTGATAAATAATTAGAAGAGTGTACTCCTTGGCAAAAAGCATATCATCTAACTCGGGTTTTAGTAAGCGCTGTAGCGTTGATTTATGCGATTGATCAATTGGGTGAAGATGGGTTGCGTAAAGGCGATGAATAAATCTTGAGGTAGTGGAGGGGGCATCTCTATGCCTTTCGTAAGCTCGATATCAGCGGGTTTCAATGCTTTTACATCTCCTTGGTAGTAGCCAAACTGATTGGTCCAGGTGTAAGAACCCGGCATTTTTTCATTCTGTAAAACGGTATTGGTTTTTTTATCAACTATTTTCATGTCTAAAACACCTTTGCTTTCTACCACTCTACGCGTGACAAACAAGGTAGCTTTAGCTTTGCCATAAACTTTAACCGTTGTATCCCGCCTAGTTTCAGGTATATGAATCTTCGTTTCACCCACCACTACGGAGTCATTTACCAGTTCTCGTTGCAGTTTCTCTATCGTTAATTGTCCTACCACAAAATCATCAAAGCTGAGGTCTAAAATTTCGTCGATACGGGTATTGTATTTTTTAGCTTCAGCCTCCGTATAAAACTCCACAAACTTACTGATACGATGTTCATATAAGTATTGAATTATTTTATTTTGAAAATAATCGTTACTCATTTTCAGGCTATTGCTATGCACCTCCACCGGATAAACAATGACTTTGGTGACGGCCCAGTCCATGGCTTCTTTCATTTTCATGTCGCAATCTTTAAAATTGCCTTGCATAAGTTGTGCGGCGCGTTCAAATTCATTATACGCTATTTTGGCGTCGTTTTTATTTTGCTTGCCAAGGTATTTTTCCCCTAGTGCATAATGTAATTCTGCGGCTTTTAATTTGGCCTCATTCAACTCGGTAGTATATCGCTGAGCCATTACCATTCGTTTTGCTGCAGGGCTTAATTGAATATGATCGTAGAGGTTGTTTAATGCCTCATATTCACTTATAATATTTTCGAAACGACTGTTATCGTTGCTCAGATTCATCGTTTTTATACGATCCTGATGGTATTGTAGGGCCAATGGATAGGCTTCCTTAAGAATGGCAGATGCCTTTTTGTGTGTTGGCTTTTGCTTTAACCGATTTACAGCTTGAGTTACAGCGGCATCATATTGCCCGCGTTTTAGTGCTTTTTTTCCACTATAGCAGGCAGCAAAACTTGCTGATACGACGATTAGGAGAAGTAAGTAAAATTTGCTTTTCATTGGATATAGGAGTTTGCTTTTAAGGGTACTAACAAGCTTAGTACCATTTTTTTTATGTTAACATTAATTCACGTTAGGGTGTTTACTTAAGAAGTCTTGATAGGATTTTTCAATGCCTTCGTCTAATTTCATTTTGGGTTCCCATCCTAAATTTTTTAGTTTTGTATTATCCATCAATTTTCGAGGAGTGCCATCGGGTTTCGTGGTGTCAAATTTTAGTTCTCCATCAAAGCCAACCACCCGTTTAACTAATTGTGCTAAATCTTTTATGCTCAGGTCAACACCACTTCCAATATTGATCAATCCGGGTTCATTATAGTTCTGCATCAGCATGAAGCATGCATCAGCTAAATCATCGGCATACAGGAACTCGCGTCGTGGCGATCCACTTCCCCAAACCATTACTTCGGAAGTATGGTTTATTTTCGCCTCATGTATTCTTCGAATCAAAGCCGGTAAAACATGGGCATTTTGCGGGTGGTAATTATCATTTAACCCATACATGTTGGTGGGCATCACACTAATGAAATTGCATTTATATTGTGCCCGATAAGCATCACATAATTTTATGCCTGCAATTTTTGCGATGGCATACGGCTCATTGGTGTCCTCCAATACTCCAGTCAATAAATAATCCTCTTTGATAGGCTGTGGAGCCATTCGAGGGTATATACACGAGGATCCGAAAAACATGAGTTTCTTCACCTGGTTCAAATAACTATGATGAATGATATTGCTTTCGATCATCAGGTTCTCATAAATAAAATCAGCTCTGAAGGTGTTGTTGGCTAAAATGCCACCCACTTTTGCGGCCGCTAGAAAAACATATTCCGGTTTCTCTGAATTAAAAAAGTCGAACACCTCCTTCTGATTTCTTAAATCTATTTCTTGTGAAGTTCGTGTTATAATATTGGTGAAGCCTTCTGCGATTAATTTTCGATGAACCGCACTGCCTACCATGCCACGATGCCCTGCAATGTATATTTTAGAGTGCTTTTCCATGGGTCGTTTATTCGAAATAATTTAGCGTTTTAAAACCATGCTCTTTCAAAAATAATTCTTTTTTCATTAACTTCAAATCGCCTTTCATCATGTCATTTACCAACATTGGCAAATCATATTTTGGTTTCCATCCTAATTTGGTATGCGCTTTCGTTGGGTCGCCGATCAACAAATCTACTTCAGTTGGGCGGTAGTATCGCTTATCTACGGCTACTACTTCCTGGTTTATCTTTAAGGGCGAGTTAGCCAATTCCAGAAACTCAAATCGAGTTTTATCGATAGCCGTTATTATTCCAACCTCTTTTTCAGCTTCGCCTTTAAATTCTAGCGTTACTCCAATATCTTTAAAAGACATCCGTATAAATTCGCGTACACTGGTGGTTACACCGGTAGCGATTACAAAATCTTCGGCAACATCTTGCTGCAGTATGAGGTACATCGCCTCAATATAGTCTTTGGCATGCCCCCAGTCGCGCTGTGCGCTTAGGTTTCCTAAAAACACCTTGTCCTGCATTCCAAGGGCAATGCGTGCTGCTGCACGGGTAATTTTGCGGGTCACAAAGGTTTCCCCGCGAATAGGCGACTCATGATTGAATAGAATGCCATTACAGGCAAACATTTGATATGCTTCTCGGTAGTTAACGGTAATCCAGTACGAATACAATTTTGCAACGGCGTATGGACTACGAGGGTAAAACGGGGTTGTTTCGCTTTGTGGTACGGCTTGAACCAAGCCATATAGTTCGGAACTTGAGGCCTGATAAACGCGAGTTTTCTGGGTGAGTCCTAAGATACGAACGGCCTCTAAAACTCTTAATGTACCTATTCCATCTGCATTTGCGGTATATTCGGGGGTCTCAAAACTTACTTGTACATGACTCATCGCTGCGAGGTTATAAATTTCATCAGGCTGTACCTCCTGAATAATTCGAATCAAATTCGTGCTATCGGTTAAATCGCCATAATGCATTTTAAATCGCACATTTTCTTCATGGGGGTCATGGTACAAATGATCAACCCGGTCGGTATTAATTAATGAGGATCGACGTTTTATGCCGTGTACCTGATATCCTTTATTTAATAAAAATTCCGATAAATAAGCTCCATCTTGTCCGGTAACCCCGGTAATCAATGCTACTTTCATATTGTATTTTTAACGTTGGAAATAATTTATGTATGAATGCGCGAAATTACTAATTTGCATCCTTGTACGCAACGCCCTTATGACAGAAGTTTTAGTTTTTTCAAAACACAGCACACCCCGCTTACGATACACGCTGGATTGGGTTTTGAGTAATCGTCTGGGCCTGAATTATAAAATAACCGATTCGGAAAGTGAGTTTATTAGCTATCCTCACGCTAAAATCAACTATGGAAATACGACGTTGACTAACTTTTTTACGATCGAATGTACCACTATATTATACGAGACTTCCATAAACGAAAATTTTGGTGAAATAGGTGAATGGGATGGCTTGAAAACATTTTTCAAGACCTCCGGTAAAGAGGTGCCATTTGATATTTTTGGAGCCGTTTTTTATTGCATTTCCAGGATGGAGGAATATGGCATAAACACCCTTGATTCTCACGAGCGATATTCGCCGAGCAACTCCATACTCTTTAAGCTTGGCGTACTCTCAACACCGCTGGTTGATTGGTGGCTCGTGCAGTTTAAAAAAGTCTTTTCTTCGTTTTTCCCTCTCTTGCAATTTAAAAGCGAAACGTATAGATTGACGAATACCTTCGATATTGATCAAGCTTTTTGCTATGTTGGCAAAGGGTTCTATCGTACTTTGGGCGGCTTATGTAAAGATTTTTGGAGGCTCGATTTCAGGCGCATCAAAGAGCGGATTGAAGTGCTCTCCGGATTTAAAAAAGATCCTTATGATACCTTTGAATATATCTTGCAACAACAAAAGGACCATGCATTAAATACCATCGTTTTTATACTGTTAGCCGATTATAGCACGTACGATAAAAACATAACACGTGATAATACCCGATTTAAACAAAGGATGAAGCAGTTGCAAGCCGATACCATCTTGGGCATTCATCCTTCGTATTTTTCAGGTACGAGCCCATCACGAATAAAAATGGAGATAAAAAGACTGGTTGACGTTCAGCGTATGCCGGTAACCCATAGCAGGCAGCATTATTTGCGATTTGTATTACCCGATACCTTTCGGTTGTTAGTCGATTCTGGTATTCGCCATGAGTATAGTTTGGGGTATGCAGAGGTGGTTGGTTTTAGAGCCGGAACTTCTCATTCTTTTCATTGGTTCGATATCGAAAAGAATGAATCGAGTAGCTTAGAAATGCACCCTAGCTGTGTGATGGATGTGACGCTTAAAAATTATCTATTGTTATCTCCCGATAGGGCCGTAGAAAAGCTTCGGACACTAATTGAAGAAGTGAAAAAGGTGAATGGCACGTTTCTCCCCATTTGGCACAATGAAAGCATAAGTAACCATGGAGAGTGGGGTGGGTGGAGAGAAGTATATGAAAGTATGCTGGAAATAAAAAAGTAAATCATCGAATTATTTATCTTCGCATCATGCTTACAAATATTGAACATATTGGAATTGCAGTAAAAAACAGGCATGATGCCGAGTCGCTCTATGCTAAGTTACTCGATAGATTACCTTACAAGCAAGAGGCGGTAGCGAGTGAAAAGGTGATCACTTCATTCTTTAAAATTAATGATACTAAAATCGAGTTATTGCAGGCCACGGAAGAGGACTCTGCTATTGCTAAGTTTATTGAGAAGCGAGGGGAAGGCATACATCATATTGCTTTTGAAACAGATGATATCGAGGCGGAGATTATGCGACTGGTGAAGGATGGCTTTGAATTGCTGAAAGGGTTTCCAAAACAAGGTGCGGATAACAAAATGGTTGCTTTTCTGCATCCAAAATCTACCTCAGGGGTATTGGTTGAATTATGTATGGAAATAAAAAAACAGAATTAATTCATGCAAAAGTTTTTATTGGTAGGGTTGGGTAATATCGGTTTGGAATACGAATTGACTCGACATAATATTGGGTTTTTAATTGCCGATGCTTTAGCCGAAGAATTGAAGTTGACTTTTAAAAATGAACGTTTAGCAGCTTATGCCGAAGGCAGTTTTAGAGGAAAGAAGGTGTTTCTTATCAAACCCTCTACGTACATGAATTTAAGTGGAAACGCCGTGCGCTATTGGCTAAAGGATTTGGGCATTGAAACCCAGAATAGCCTTACCCTTGTTGATGATTTGGCTTTGCCAATGGGGGAGATACGAATTAAAGGAAGCGGTAGTGATGCCGGTCATAACGGACTGACGAGTATTCAGGAAGTATTAGGAACACAAAAATATCCTCGGCTGCGTTTTGGCATTGGAAGTGATTTTGCTAAAGGCAAACAAGTAAATTATGTGCTCGGTCAGTGGAGTGATGAGGAGGCAAAGCAACTTCCGGAGAGAATTTCTAAATGTATTGAAGCCATCAAGGAATTTATGCTCGGAGGTTTGGATGCTGCGATGAATAAATATAACGGAAAATAGAAATAGAAGTCGTCGCCCGAAACGCCAGGAGTCGTTGGAATGGGTTATTATATAAGCATTTCAAACGCGAGGTGAAAATTCCTTAAATAATACATATTTTTGTGACATGATTCTAATTGCCGACGGCGGTTCTACAAAAACTGCTTGGACTTTACTTGACGATCTTAATATAACCATTGGCGAATTTCGTACCGACGGTTATAACCCTTATTTTTGGACTACCCAACAGATTGCTGATTCCATAAAAGAACAGTTATTGCCTCATCTAACCGCCAATGAGGTGAAGCATATTTATTTCTATGGTGCAGGATGTAGTACACCTGAAAATAACGAAATAGTAAAATTAGGATTTGCGAAGCATTTTGTCAATACCGATATCCTTGTTACACACGACCTCTTAGCTGCAGCAAGAGCTTTATTGAAACGTAAAGCCGGGTTTGCCGCTATTCTTGGAACAGGCGCTAACACGTGTTTATATGACGGTAATAACATAACACGTAACATCGATTCGTTAGGCTATTTATTAGGCGATGAAGGTAGTGGTTCGTATATTGGGAAAAAGATCGTACGCGATTATATGAGAGGTTATTTTCCGGAAACACTGACTCAGGCATTTCAATTAAAATACGGCTACACCAGTAACGAGCAAATTTTTAGTGATTTGTACAATAAGCCATACCCTAATAGAACGTTAGCGGGGTTCTGTACCTTCGCCTCCGAACACGCCAGCTATCAATATATTCAAGAGTTGGTTCGTGAATCATTTGGAGATTTCTTTAAAAATTTAGTATCGCATTATCCCGATTACACGAAACATACCTTTAACTGTATCGGAAGTGTCGCTTTTAGTTTTAAAGATATCCTAACCGATATCAGCGAAAATAAATACCAAATGAAAGTAGGAAGTATTCTTCGTTCACCCATCAAGGAACTGGTTCAATTTCATATAGACAATAAAAGATTAAACTAACTTTTTATAAGTATCTGCCATTTTTCATGATCGTAGCGGTCGCTTAAGAATACAGGGTTACTCACGTAGGGATTTTCAACATATCAAACGATTTAAATGCAGATTGAAGCTAAAAACGAGAAATACTCTCATAAATATTTCCCGGATCAAATAATAAAATTTCGACGCGAAGGCAGCACCTTTTATTTCCATACCAAAGCCGAAATTATTTTAGAGCTTAAAGTGCTTAGCGACCGTCTGGTTCGGTTTCGATATGCCACCGAAGGTAAGTTTGAACGTGATTTTAGCTATGCTGTCGTGCCCCATTATGCCGAGTCCATCATTGCATTGAGTATCCTGGAGGACGATACTTTTTATCTAATTTCAACGTCATTGATTATTTGTTATGTCAACAAGGAAAATTTAAAGGTTACCATTACCGATCTTCAAGGATTGGTAATTAATGAAGATGAAGCCGGTTTTCATTGGATGCATTATTTGCTTAAAGGTGGAAAAATTGTTTTCAACAGTAAAATAATACAGGACGACGAGCAGTTTTTTGGTATGGGCGACAAACCGGTAGCATTTAATATCCGTGGCAAAAGGTTTGAAAATTATGGCACCGATGCCTATGCTTATGGTAAGGATACCGACCCGTTGTATAAAAACATCCCATTTTATTATGGTCTGCATCATGGGGTGGGATACGGCATTTTCTTTGATAATACATTTCGTACCATTTTTGATTTTGGTAGTGAGCGCTCTGATGCCAGCAGCTATTGGGCACGTGGAGGGGAGATGAATTATTATTTTATTTATGGCCCTGAGCTTCTAACCGTAGCAGAAGCGTATACTAAACTTACCGGTACGCCCGAGATGCCACCCTTATGGGCACTTGGTTATCATCAATGCCGTTGGAGTTATGCTACCCAAGAACGAGTGAAAGAGGTAGCCCAGGAGTTTAGAAAACGGCAAATTCCGTGCGATGCCATTTATTTAGATATCGATTATATGGATGGCTTTCGGTGTTTTACCTTTCATAAAGATAATTTCCCGGAACCGAAAGCGATGATGAAAAGTTTGTCTGACCTCGGTTTTAAGACGATCGTAATAATTGATCCGGGAATAAAAGTAGATGCTGAATATAAAATTTATAATGAAGGATTGGCCCTTGATGTATTTTGTAAGCGTGCCGATGGAGCCCTTATGGAAGGTGACGTATGGCCCGGAAAATGTGTGTTTCCCGATTACACCAATCCAAAGGTTAGAGAATGGTGGGCTAATTTATTTGATGAGTTGGTTGATTTTGGCGTTCGTGGGGTGTGGAATGATATGAATGAACCGGCGGTATTTGAAATCGGCACATTCCCCGAGGATGTTCGGCATGATTATGATGGAGCTCCTTGCAGCCATCGTAAAGCGCATAATATTTATGGACATTTAATGACTAAGGCAACGGTGCAAGGCATCAAAAAGTTTTTAATGCCGTATCGGCCATTTGCCATCACACGCAGTTGTTATGCCGGAGTGCAGCAGTTTACCAGTGTCTGGACAGGCGATAACACGGCTTCTTGGGAACATCTTTGGCTCGCCTCACAGCAGCTGCAACGACTCAGTGTAAGCGGGGTTTCTTTTTCGGGTAGCGATATTGGTGGCTTTGTTGGCCAGCCCAATGGAGAACTTTATGTTCGATGGATTCAGATGGCGGTGTTTAATGGTTTTATGCGCACCCATAGTGCGAGTAATGAAGATAACTTCGACCAAGAACCGTGGAGTTTTGGTGCTAAATATGAAGCCATCAGTAAGAAGTTTATTGAGATGCGCTATCGCCTGCTTCCCTATATCTATACTACCTTCTGGCAATATGCCCGACATGGCACACCCATGATGCGGCCGCTTAGTTTTGTCGAACAAAAAAATCCGGAGACCTACCAACGAAATGAAGAATTTATGTTTGGTGATAACCTTTTAATTTCACCTGTGATAAACGAATTTCAAGTAGAAAAGAATATTTATCTTCCTCAAGGCGATTGGTTTTTTAATTGGAATAATCAAGTTTACAAAGGTGGTATGGAGGTTTCTGTACCAACTCCGCTCGACCAGATCCCTATTTTTGTTAGAGCCGGAGCGGTGGTTCCAACCTATCCTAAAATTCAATATGTAGGCGAAAAAGTCATAAAAGAAATTACCTTATATGTGTACTATAAAGATGGCGAATTAACCAGCACCTTTTACGAAGATGCAGGAGATAATTTTGGTTATAAGAGTGGGAATTATAATGTGGTTCGGTTCGAATTGAAAGGCGATAAAAAAAGTTTACGTATTCGCCAAACGATTAATGGTAGTTTTGAAACGGAGTATGATCGGTACAAAATACTTATTCATGGTATTCCATTCAGAGCCAATGATTATAGTTTGGATGGGAAGGTGTATAATTTAACCGGACGTAATACCGCGTTAAATGTTATTAAGTTTTCTTCCTTACGAAATGTTCATGAAATTATATTAAGATAGTTAAACCCATACAACCGATTCGTTAAAGATGAGCACCAAACCTAATATTATAATCGCAGCGATAAAGCAAAAATGCCCTTCTTGTGGTAAGGGAGACTTATTTGTAAACCCCAATGCCTATCGCTATAAAACCATGGCACTGATGCACGAAACATGCTCTCATTGTGGCGTTTTATTGAGTAATGGAGAACCCGGGTTCTATTGGGGAGCAATGTATGTTAGTTACGCTCTTTCCACAACACTCATCGTTTTTAATCTTCTGTGGCTGTTCTACTTTTTTGGGTGGAATATGTGGGCTTTGATTCTTCCGAATGCCATACTGATGATCGTGATGGCCCCTCTCAATTTCCGTCTCTCAAGGGCCTGGTGGCTCGGGCTAAATATGCGATATTTTAATAAAGGTGACTAGTTTTAATCCTCTATCTTTGCTGTTGCATGAGAAATTATTTTTATTTTTTTTTATTTTTTCTGCTGCTTGGCTGTGATGACACGGTTTTATCAGAGCAAAATGTGAGAATGGAGCAGGTAGAATGGAACTATCTTGAAAATCCTTCTTTTGAAGTGGTGGTAACCGATACCAATGCAACGTATGCTACGTTTGTTAATATTCGTTTTGAAGCATCGTATAACTATAGTAATTTGTTTTTCATGTTTAAAATTGAAATGCCGGATGGCACGCGTCGGCAAGAACGCATTGAATGTGAACTCTTCGATGATCATGGTCTGCCTTTAGGAAAAGGACTGGGCGATTTATTTTTTATTCGTTACAAGATACCACGTATTACTAAGTTTCGTCAATTGGGAACATACCATATAATACTTGAGCAAAACATGCGTGTCGATCATCTGAAAGGCATCCATGACCTGGGTATCCGGGTTGAAAAAACAAACAAGGAATAGCTTGCTATTTTTGTAGGGCTTGCTTTCTAAATGGTGCCGTGATGAATCGTAACCAATACCTGGGTGGCGTTTCATTATTCAGTAAAGTATTTTCTTAGTATTTGATTGAATAAAGTATTTTTGTCTTTTTATATATGATAAATTTATATCCAATGAAATATAAAAGCACCTTGTTCTGCATTGCATTTTTATTTTTTTCTTTGTTATTGCCGGCACAAATCGATACTATTTCGGCTCCTGAAGCTAGCCTCAACTATCGGTTCCAGGCAGCGGGTAAGGATGGTCTTTTGGTATTCTATGACCTCGAAAAAAAGGATACCAGAGAGCTGAGGACGTATTTTGAATTATACGACACCAGCTTCGTTCGTGTTGGGTTAAAGTCGGTATTGCGTTCTGAGTCATTGGATCAGGTTATTTATTTTTATAGCGCTTCAACGAAAACAATGTATCTTTTGTTCTTCGACTCTCCTAAAACAGAACGTCAAAAGAATCAATTCAAACTGGTTTCCTTCGATATAATAAATAATGCCGTTTCTACTTTAGATGGCGCGTTTCCAAGTGGCTTCAACGTGACCTCATTTTACGTGCTAAATAACGCAGGCTATATTCATAATTTTGGCGAAAGATGGGTTAAAATAAATTTGGATGATGCCACCATGAAGCCTATGAATATGGGGGTGAAGGATGCGACAACCATTTATTCAAGTATTGAAAATATAGGGTTTCATACCACCTCACTGGTGTTTCGTGAAAAGTCGAAAACAGGCAGTTGGGGATTTAAAACGAGAAATTTTGGGAAAGGAAAGGATAACAAGAACACCACGATTTTCTCAGGTAATGATTCCAATTTGGCCACTCTTGAAATGATACAAATAGATTCTAATATTAAATTTGGTTCGGGTACTTACACTAAAAAAGGGTCGAGGGAAGACGAAAAAAGATTTCCAGAGAGCGAACAATTGATCAACCCTTATTTTATTCCTTCTACGGGTTATTATATCACCAAAACGGTGCGTAATATTCAGTCGTATATTAAATTTTTCGCACTTCCTATGCTTGATTCAATTCTTGATAACACGGCAAAAAGAGTTGAAGGTGATAAGGTAACACCGTATAAAGCTACGATTCATACTCCAATACGTGTCGATAGCACCTATATTGTAATTATGGATATCGGAAAACGACTCTATCGTGAAACGCTTTGCAACGTCGATGACTATACCTATGTAGGTAATAAAACCCGGGTCTTAAAGTATAATGAACTGCAGTTTGAGAAAGACATCCCTAAATATTCGCTGGTAATGGCTTTTGATGAAATGGGAAATATGCTCTGGAAAGATTCCTTTACGATTTCGAATAAATCAAATTGGATTCGGCTCGTGAGTAGTACCAATTTACAGAAATCGGCCACGGATGAGAGTTACCAATTCTTTTATTTTACCAATGGCACGATGAAATGCAAGCGTATAACTTCTAAAGGGGTTACCGATATCGCACTCGCAACGAGTACGGTGATGTCGGGGATTACCAAAGATGGAGAAGAAGTTGTGTTTCAAATGATTCCTTGGTATGGAAATACCGGCCTGTATAGCGTTAAAGTAGGGCAGAAGGTGGAATTAATATTGGAAAAATACAAGTGATTTTGTTCTCGTACGATTTATTGTAGTTTCAAACTTTTGATTTGATGGATAAAACAAGTATGTTTGAAAATATATGAAGCAGCGTTCCGAAATATTTCTTCTTGTATTGGTTTCTCTTTTAGGTACCGCAATAACCAGCTCTTATCATAACACCATCGTACTAAAAAAGCGCGATGGCATTGGAGCCTATTTTACCCTTCTACTCGAAAAGCAAGCCGGTATTAGCGGCAAGGTGGATCCAGCCGATGTAAACCGTGTTGAACAACAAATTAGCAATTTGTCGACGGCTCTGCCTAAAACCAATGCCAAAGCCCTATCGTGGAATGAACTGGGCCCTGATAATGTAGGGGGCAGAACCCTTGGTATTTTAGCCGATAATCAACATGACGGCTGGATTTATGCCGGTGCTGCCAGTGGTGGATTGTGGTTATCGAAAACAGGTGGAACTTCATGGTACCATATCACCAATAACAGCGATTTTTACGAAAACATCTGTATCAGTAGCATCACCCAAACACCCGATGGGGATATATACTTTGGTACGGGAGAAGAAACATTTCAAGGATTACGGGGTGGTGGTGTTTGGCGAAAAGATAAAGACAGTACTGAATTTCGCAGGCTTAACAGTACGAATCCTTCCGTTAGTAGTAGTATTTGGAATAATACTAATTTTATGGCTGCTTCGGGGTTAAGCGATCGAATTTATGCTGGTAATGAAGGAGGATTGTATGTTAGTGATAATAATGGACAAACTTGGGTGAAAGCAAACGGCACCTCATCGGGTAGTTGCACTGAAGTAAAAGCCGATGCCGATGGAACCGTAATTGCACTCATTAATAAAAAAATATACGTCAGTGCCAATAATGGCGATTTGTTTACGTTGTCACAATCGGGCTTGCCAAGCGTTAGTTTGATTGCAAGAGGTACCGTAGCCATTGCCTCAAAAAATACAAACTATTTGTATGTGGTGTATTCGAAAAACAACTCCAACGATTGTTATGGCGCATACCGCAGTACCGATAAAGGCCTTACCTGGAAATTAGTTCAACTGGGTAATCCATATTTCAATCCGTTCAGTGATCAAGGGTGGTATGATATATGCAGCGCCGTTGACCCGGAGAACGAAAATCGATTGTTTCTTGGGGGCGTTACTTTTTGGGAATGGAATGGGCCGGGATCAAATTTTGTTCAAACCCAAGCCTACTGGTCAATGCACCCCGACCTGCACAACATCACTATTGATAAGCGAACCAATCCATATACCCTTATCATTGGTACCGATGGTGGCGTGTACAAGAGTAGCGACAAAGGGAAATCATTTTATCCGGCATTGAAACTCTTCACCACGACGCAGTTTTATAGTATGGCCGCTTCTCGCGATGAGCACGTACTAGGCGGAACACAAGATAATGGATCGTTGTATATCAATAAAAATGGCAACACCCCAAAATCAAGCTATAAGGTACTGGGAGGTGATGGTTTTTTTTGTGAGGTTGCATGGCAAAATAAAGATGAAATTAAATTTGCTGAATCGCAATTTGCGAACCTAACACGAAATAAAGCCAATGGTGGGATGGCTTCTTTTTATGATGATAAGGCAACGGCCTATATTTTGGATGGCAAAAAAGGCCAATTTAGTTCGCCTTTTACGTTATGGGAACATCCATGGTATGACTCCCTTTCCAATTTTGCTATTGGTGTTAACGGCGCCATTTATTTTACGAAAGAGGCAACCAACTTCACGGTTTTAGGTGGAGCTAAATGGTATAAACTCGCTTCGTTTGGTGGCAATGTAAATTGCGTCGAATTTAGTGCCGATGGCGACATGCTTTTCTTTGGCGTAGGAAATGCGTTGTATCGGGTAAAAGGCATTAACAGTGCCGTATTCGATGCTACTTTTGATGCTAACCCTGCAGGTCATGGAATTACCTTTAGCTCGATGCCATTTAATTCATTAGGGACGAGCGTACAAGGTGTTGCCTGCGACCCGAAATATGTTAACCGGATTTTGGTTGCCACCGGAAATTATGGATTTAGCGATCATCTCTTTATTTCACATAATGCAAATGATGCTTCTGCTAATGTAAAACTTACCTCTATTCAAAATAATTTACCTGCTTTTCCTTGCTATGATGCGGCACTTGATTACAGCGATAGCAGTATGTTCATCGTAGGTACCGAATATGGGGTTTATGCCTCTTTTAATGGAGGTACTACCTGGAGCGAGCAAAATACGGGATTGTCGCGCGTGGCGGTATACCAAGTACGCCAATATATTGATATACGCCAACCCTGGACCGGGTCAACCTATTATGTGGCAACGTTCGGCAGAGGAATGTTTAAAAGCTCCTCCACGACTACAGGGGTTAAAAAATCGGTGCAAAAGGAGGTGCATCCTTTTGCCTTGTTTCCAAATCCTGCCATCGATGTCGTTACCGTTCAAGGCCTACATCAAGGCGAGGTAAAAATTTACGATATGCACGGAAAATGCCTGATCGCTGAGAAGCTTTTCCCCAATGAAAGCACGAATATTTCCTCGCTACCCAAAGGTAATTATATTTATGAATTAATCGAAAATGGGCAACATCTGGTGACCAAATTTTTGAAGCTATAAAAGTGAAAACAGTTTATTTTTTTAGTGGTCTTGGTGCTGATGAAAGAGTATTTCGCAATCTCGTATTAAAGCCTTGTAATGCCGTGCATATACCTTGGATTTTGCCTTTCGAAAAGGAAACATTGGAAGACTATGCTACCCGATTAACGAAAGATATTTCAATGAACGACGCCATATTCATTGGCCTTTCCTTTGGAGGTATCATTGCCTTAGAGGTCGCACAGCGACTCAAGGTATCCCAGCTGATTATAATTTCTTCGGTTAAAACGCAAATAGAAATTCCGTTTTACTTTAAACTATTGCGTCTTGTGCCACTGCACCATTGGATTCCGGCATCACTCATAACGAAGCCTAATTTTATTACCCGCTGGCTTTTTGGCGTGAATACCTCAGAAGAAATAGCGCTGCTAGAACAAGTTATGACTGACATGGATATTGCTTTTTTTCGCTGGGCAGTTAATTCTATCATCCATTGGGAAAATGAGGCTATTCCAGCCAATACCGTCCATATCCATGGTTCTGCCGACCGTATCTTCCCTTTGCGATTCGTTTCCCCTTCACAGGTGATACCCCGTGGAGGTCATTTTTTTGTGTTTAGTCAGCCAACGGAAATTTCTGAGTTGATCAATTCATTTCTCTGATATTCTACTCCCATTGAAATGCCTATTTTTGCCCCTATGAAGATTGAAAATGTAACCATCGAGAAAGCGGTGAATGAGGGGAAATGCATTACCCGGATTGATAATATGGTGGTGTTTACCCAACGCACTGTACCTGGCGATGTGGTGGATTTGGAATACCATAAAAAGAAACGCAACTACGCCGATGCCAATATAACCCATTTTTACAGTCGAGGAGAGAACTATAGTGCACCTTTTTGCCCGCATTTTAATTATTGCAGTGGATGTAAATGGCAGCAGCTGCAATACGATGCGCAACTAGGTTTAAAACAAATTACAGTAGAAGAGGCGTTGGTAAATATTGGAAAGGTGGAGCTTCCACCGATTAATCCGATCGTAGGATCGGCCAAGGTGACCCATTATCGTAATAAAATGGAATATTCGTTCACGCATAAAAAATGGGTGCCTGAATTAACGCAGCTCGATTTGGAAGAACATAAGGCGCTGGGATTGCATATGGCCGGACGTTTCGACAAAGTGCTGGATATCACCGATTGTCATCTACAGGATGATTTAGGTAATCAGATTCGTAACTTTGTGAAAGATTCCGCGATTCAAAATGAAATCACTTTTTTTAATTTGCGCGATCAAAATGGGATGCTTCGTAATCTTATTTTAAGAAATAATACGGCCGGCGAATGGATGTTTATTCTGATGTTCTTTGAAAATGATGCACCACTAATTGCCGCTCTTTTAGAAGCTGTGAAAAATCAATTCCCATCCATTACATCCCTTCTTTACGTCATTAATTCGAAACGCAACGATACCATCACCGACCTTCCGGTACATACCTATTGGGGAAATGATTTCTTAATGGAGATAATGGGAGGATTGAAGTTTAAGATCTCTCCTAAGGCCTTTTTTCAAGTTAATGTAGCACAGGCAAAGGTGCTCTATGATATTACCAAGAATTTTGCTCAATTATCGCCTACGGATATTGTATATGACCTCTATACCGGTACCGGAAGTATTGCCTGCTATATTGCCGATCGTTGCAAGAAAGTGATTGGGTTGGAATATGTACCGGAAGCTATTGAAGATGCAAAAACCAATGCGCAGTTAAATAATATTAAAAACACCTCTTTTTATGCAGGGGATATCAAAGATTTACTGACGGAAGCCTTCTTTGACGCACATGGTGCGCCCGATGTTATTATAACTGACCCTCCACGTAATGGAATGCATGCCGATGTGATATCGCAAATTCTTCGTGCAAAGCCCAAACGAGTCGTTTATGTAAGCTGTAACGCGGCTACGCAGGCCCGTGATTTGGCCGTGTTCGACGAATTATATAAAGTAACTCAGGTGCAGCCTGTAGATATGTTTCCTCATACAAGCCATGTGGAGAATGTGGTGTGTTTAGAGCTGAAGTAGAATGAATAAGGGGATAATATCTTGTTTTTATTTTAGAGCGTATTAAATCCCAGCCTTTTGCATATACGATTGTAATATAATTACGGCGGCAGTTCTATCGACTAAACTTTTATCACGTCGTTGTTTCTTCTTCACTCCGGCGTCGATCATGGCATTTAACGCCATTCTGCTGGTGAAACGTTCATCCATCATAGCGATGGTCATCTTCGGAAATTTTTTCTTGAACAGGTTAATATAGGCTTGAAGTGGCACATTAGATTCGGAAGGCGTGCCATCGTTTTGAAGGGGTTCGCCAAATACCACCAAACTCACATCTTCCGACCTGAAATAGTTCTCAAAAAACAATATCGATTCCTTTGGATGCACGGTGGTGAGTGGCGTTGCGATGATTTGAAGAGGGTCGGTAACTGCAATTCCCATTCGTTTGGTGCCATAATCAACAGCCATTATTCTACTCATGTGGCAAAGGTAAAACAAAAAAGCCTTCCCCTATTATAGGGGAAGGCTTTTTGTTTTTTACTTTTTGAGTATTAATTCAAGGCGTAAGTATAAGTTCCTTCGCAATTTCCTGCGGCGCTCCAGTCGTAAGTACCTCCAGTGGTGATACAATAAATGGTAGTGTAACCAGAGTAAACCGTTACCGAACCACTTTCGTAAGGAGATAAAGTTCCTTTGTAGGTACCATCAAGGTAAATTTTCACATAATAACCGGTGTTATTTGTGAAAGCCACGGTACAAGTACCACGAGTTTTTGAAGGTTTTGCAGCTTCAACATCAGTAGAAGGCACATCCGATTTAATGTTTTTGTTTTCTCCGCGAGTAGCTTCTACTTTGTTTTTAGCAACAGAAACATTTTTTTTTGCTTGTGCATAGGTTGCCGTTAACGCAAACATAGCAATGATTAGTGTTAAGAATACTTTTTTCATGATGAAGGATAAAATAATTTAAAGGTTAAAAATAAATTTTTTGATTTAATGCTACAAGTTTATTGATTTTTATTTTAATAGGTGATTTTTTTTTCAAATATTAATTAAAATTACCAATTCTACGCTGTTTTAAATACCACAAAACACGTAGTGCCAAGAGGTGAGTTTAAAATTACCAACTACAGTTTTGTAGATAAATTATAATTGATATATTTGCACCTTGAAAAAAGGAGCGGTAGCTCAGTTGGTAGAGCACAAGACTGAAAATCTTGGTGTCGGCGGTTCAATCCCGCCCCACTCCACAAATTTTTACAACCCTTGTAACCTAAGGGTTACAAGGGTTGTAAAAACGAAGCAAAGCAAGTTTCAAATAAATGAAACAAATCTGAAGCAACTGGCGCCCAAGCCATGTAAACAACCCCTATTTATTGAAAATATTGAGCAAATCATCATTATCGGAATCAATAATAAAATTTTTCTAAATATCTACTGTGTGTAGCCAAGAAGCGTTGACACATTGAATTTAACTGCTTTTACAAGGCTACAAGCCAATACTCTCGTAAATTATTTTAGATTAGCTTAAAACTTAAAAAGATTGAACAACGGGAGCGCGATGCCCTGAAAATAAAAAAAACACAAAGTCGACTTTTGCGGGAAGTAATTACATGTTCAGGAAACACCGACACCATTTATTGCTTGATGCTTTAGATAAAAGAAATCCATTTTTGCGTAAAAAGGAAATCTTGGATTATGAAAGTAATGTAAGGATGTTTTTAGGATGGAATAGACGAAACTTCGGAGTAGTTAAAAAATTCAGGATAGGATGAAATGCCTAATTTGCAGAGGAAGTTTCCATCACCGCCTGTGATGTGGTTTATGTGTAATAAGCAATAGTCATGGCTAGTCTTTAAGCTTTCCCTTTTTTAAGTTAAACGTATAAGATATTCCAATACTATTATAAGTAAATGAGTTATGCATCTTAAAATCAATATTTCGAAAATCCAATCCATTATAATTGTAATCTAAAGTCGCTTTCCCGAAAACTTTTTGTGTGTTAGAATAACCAACTTCTATTTTAAATATAAAGTGTTTGAACAAATGAACTTTCATTCCTAAATAGCTCAGATAGCCAATGGATTTTGATTTCAGTGGTTCATAAGTTAATTCCCAACTTATTGTATCCTCACGATTGCCATATTCACTATCGTACTCTATGCCAGTATTTTTATGTTGAAAACTAAAAGTGGCAGCTAATCCTAAATATGGCTCAGCAACTAGTTTATTAAAAAAGTTAATTTGAGCGGGAATAAAAATCTGATGGAACGGCGAATAGTAAAGTGATTTCCCTCCGAAGGTATTTGATGCTCTAGTTTGGGTTTTATCAAAAAAAACAAAATTAAAGCTGTTATTTCCACTGTTATAACAGATCCCAGTTTGTAAAAAGGGTTTAACAGTATAAAGCATCTTAAAATTTACATATTGAGTTACTGCAGAATTATTTTTGGAATAAAACAGATATTTTGATTGAGATGGAATTGCCCATGAATTTGACTTGCCAATATTTATTGAAACCTCGAATTGTTTCTGGCAAAATAGAAAATTAGAAAATATGAAAAAGTGCAGGCATAATACCTGCACCTTAGTAATTTTGAAGATTGTGTAAACAGGATTTAGAGCCCGCATCGTTTTTCAAATATAATTAAATATTGTCGAAGGACTATTCACCATTTGTATATCACAACACTCCAAGTTTTTTCGTTGTAAGTATTTATTTCCATAAATACTTGATTGATTCTTTAGGGTTTCAATAAAAACGTTATTCAGTAGGATATTTTTATCTTTTGCTTTATAGGCTGTAAAATTAGAGTTTGCTTATAGGGGTTGCTTCCTTAAGAAGTATGATGATAGTCGCACCTACGCCATGTAAACAACCCCCATTTATCTTAAACAACTTCTTATTACGGGGGTTTAAAACATTAACCAGCGTTGCGATTCATAATGTCATTGTTATCATTCATTTGAATCAATGCAATCGCGAGCAATACTTTGTCAAAATTACTTAGTATACTTACCACTCAAAATTTATTAACCCATCACTTAATGCACTCCATTTTATGGATATACAGAATACCAAAAAAGAAAAAGTCGCAACCGAAATTAAATTCTTAGAAGGACCACATTCGAGATGGAGTGAATTTAAATTTCTGATGAATGTAATGGTCGAATTTATTAAAGGTCTCCGGGCCTTGCATTTTGCCGGGCCCTGTGTCACTATTTTCGGATCGGCCCGATATAAAGAAGATCATGATTATTATAAGAAAACAATGGAACTCTCGGGAGCCATTGCACAGTTAGGCTTTACGATTATGACTGGTGGTGGTCCGGGAATTATGGAAGCCGCAAACAGGGGTGCGAAGGCCGTTGGGGGCCGATCGGTGGGCTGCAATATTGTGTTACTAACCGAACAGCATATTAATCCTTATCTTGATAAATGGGTGTACATTCACTTTTTCTTTGTTAGAAAAACCTTATTGATAAAGTATTCTTACGCCTTCGTTGTGATGCCTGGAGGTTTTGGCACTCTCGACGAATTCTTTGAAGCATTAACCTTGATTCAAACTAAAAAAATTTCCAACTTTCCCATCGTTATCTTCGACCTGGAGTTTCATAATAAGTTAATGAAGCATATCGATTTTATGAAGGTCAATGGTTTGATTTCGAAAGAGGATGTGGACTTATACCTGGTCACCGACTCTGTTGAAGAGGCGACTCAATTTATACGGAACAATACGATTGAAAGGTATGGGTTGGCACCCAAAGTTAAAATGCGCCCTTTTTCTTGGCTAAGAGAGGGCTAAAAAAAAGAAAGCCCCTTCCGGCAAGGAAAGGGCTAACAATTACATGAAGAGTTTTCTACTAAGTTATTTTATTTCTACTTTCTGACAAGCAATACCTTCGCTTGTTACGATACGTACCAAGTAAATACCAGCTACGAATGTTGAGCAGTTAAAGGTGATGGTATGAATTCCAGACGTAAAGTCATTGGTGTTGTTTTGTAATGTTTTGCCTGTTAAATCGATAACAGAAACCGATACTTCAGAAGCATTGGTAAGATCAACCGATACATTGAAACTTCCTTGAGCAGGATTCGGGTAAATCAC
>CANNQU010000049.1 GCA_947507965.1 Bacteroidota bacterium | reverse complement strand
TAGCGATATCTTCAGAGTTTCTGGGCTCCGCCACAAACCACATCAAGCGCTTTAAAATATCTGTTTTTACCCAACGTAAGGTAACCGATTCGAAACGAAGCCGGATGCGTTCGCTGGAGGTTTCAGGAAATTCACTTAGCGCTTCAACATAGGTGTCAAGCTCATAATTTAAGCAACATTTCATTTTACCACATTGCCCAGCTAACTTTAACGGGTTTATGGAGAGGTTTTGATAACGGGCTGCATTCACACTCACCAATTTAAAATCGGTTAACCAGGTGCTGCAACAGAGCTCTCTACCGCAACTACCGATGCCTCCTAGACGGGCAGCCTCCTGGCGATACCCAATTTGGCGCATCTCAATTCGAATTCGAAACTCATCGGCATAGGCTTTTATAAGCGCCCTAAAATCTACTCGATCTTCTGCTGTATAGAAGAATACCGCTTTGCTGTTGTCGCCCTGAAACTCAATATCACTCAATTTCATTTTTAATCCTTGCTCCAATGCTAACGTGCGTGCCCGTTGCAAAACCGGTGCTTCCCGCTGCTGTGCTTCCTCGAATTTCTTTTGGTCTATATCATTGGCTTTGCGATAAATTTTCTTTATTTCTTCGCTATCCTCTTTAATAAAGTACTTTTTAAGTTGGAGTCGTACCAGATCGCCCGTGAGCGATATCATACCCACATCGTGACCACCGGTGCCCGTCTCCACAACAACATAATCGCCAATAATTAATTCGAGATTATTTACATTGCGGTAGAAAAGCTTCCTGCTGCCTTTAAAACGCACTTCGACCACGTTTAACGGTTTATGCCCCGGGGGCATTTGCATGTTGCCTAGCCAGTCGTAAACGTTTAATTTATTGCATCCGGAGGTGCCACAGGTACTACACCCTGTAAATTTTTCTTTTTTCTTCGCTTCGACTACTATCCCCATTTTAACTTACCATTCAAATTTTACAATTAGTATATACATTTTAACCTTACGAATGTATTGTTTCGTTTTTGTTTTTTATCCGTTCACCCTATTTAGAAGGACTAAACTTTTACTTTAAAAAGTTTCTCTACTTGCAAAGATAAGTTTAATAATGTAATCTTTGGGTTGGCATTACGTTCGATATGATAGATGGCGTCGCTGAACTCTTGGGCAAAAGGGTAAATATTCTTCTGATTGATTAGCTGACCAAATTTGCTTATAAACGGCTCATCAGAAGTATTTGCAATAATCTGCTTATAAACACCATTATTATATAATATACAAGCCCGCATAACATACAATCCATAGCATAGTAAATTTTTTAGTTGCACTCTTCCCAAGGTGTTCATCTCCTCTATTTTCGAGAGTACGTCTTTCATCTGGCTTTTAACACAAGCCAACATCCATTCTCTAAAAATCTCATGAAAATTATTCTCTACTTCATCGATCAATGCAATCGCTGCATTAAAGTTACCGTCAGAAATTTTTGCAATGGTTGCTGCCTGTTCGGAAGGCAAACTATAGATTAATTGAAGGCCGTTATACACCTCTTCTTCACTGAGCCTGCTGAGTTGCACAATTTGTGTCCGGCTTTGAATGGTACTAAGTATTTTATCACGGTCTTCGGTCACTAATAAAAGGATGGTATTATCCGTAGGTTCTTCAATTAATTTTAAAAGTACATTTCCTTCTTTGCCCAAAAACTCCGGCAGCCACATGATTAATACTTTATACGGACCTTCAAACATTTTAAGCGACAGCTTTCGAATAATTTCATGTGTTTCGGCAGCGGTAATATTACCTTGTTTGTTTTCGGTACCAATACGTTGAAGCCATTGCGAAGAATTAAAATAAGGACTCTCTAAAAAAGCGGCACGCCATTCCTCCATAAAATTCGCACTCAATACGTTGGCACCTATGGTAGGATAGGTAAAATGTAAATCGGGATGAATTAATTTTTGGTATTTGTTGCAGGCGTTACATACGCCACAACTATCGTCGTCGCCCGGATTCTCGCAATTCAGATATTGGGCATAGGCTACTGCAAGTGCAAGAGTACCTTGCCCTTCACTACCACATAGCAATTGAGCATGACTAATTCTTCCACTTTTTACACCCAGAATTAAATTCTTTTTTAAGGCCTGTTGGCCAACAACTGATTTAAATTGCATGCGGTGTTGCTACTGTTATAAAAAATATTTTACGATGTTGGGGTTAAAATAAAAATAGCCTCGGAGTGTTCTCTCGAGGCTATTTGATGAACAGGTAAAACTAATTACTTGTTTACAGCTGTTGCCAAATCGGCGCCTGCTTTAAATTTAGCCACTTTTTTAGCTTTAATTTGAATGGCTTTTCCTGTTTGAGGATTTCTTCCTTTACGTGCAGCACGCTTAGAAATAGAGAATGTACCAAAACCTACTAAAGTGATTTTATCACCTTTTTTCAATGTTTTAGTAGCTACTTTGGTAAATGCATCTAATGCTTTTCCAGAATCTGCTTTAGTCATTCCTGACTCAGCAGCGATTGCGTCGATAAATTCGGATTTGTTCATTTTAAAAATTAGAGTTTAAGAGAGTTAATTATAAATTATAATGCAATTCTACACTAAAAAATGTTACATAGCAAGTGTTTTATCATTTTTTTTTAGTTTTATTTTTTCACCAACTTGCACACATTCTGCCCCATATCTATTAAGCAGAGGCCTTACAGGAGGCCTGAAAGATCAAGAATGGAAACAATATTTAGTCCGACTCTTTGCACAAGAGCGCGATAAACAGTGCATCTTACACCGATTGGCGCACCCCATCAAAGCGCTTCTGGTGTACATAACAGGTTCGTAATCTGTTTTGATTTCTAGCCTATTTCACCTGCATCAATACCCCCTTTGGTCGACTTTTTTTTTATTAGGGCTTCATAAATTCGATTTTTCGTACAATAAACTAGAAAATTGATGCCCAATATTTACCCGAAATTAATTAAATTATTCAATAACAACGGTTAGTTCAGGCCTTTGTAGTGTATAGTGAACGGCCTTAAAAAATACTTCGTTTTTTTTTGTCATTTATTTGGAAGTAAACAAAATTGGTTACTATATTTGTGTTCTATCATCAAAAACTGATACCAAAACTAGCTATGACAACACTTCATTCGATGCCCAAAAGTCGAGATTTTTTTGCACCCGGAGGTGCTGAAAATCTTAATCAAAAACACTTGAAACTTACCTTTTCACCCTTATTTCTTGAAGACGATAAAATCAACTTCGAGTCGGTCAAACAAGAGAAGTCAAAGGCATTAATCTATTTCCTAAAATGTTTTCTTTTTGCCATTTTGGTGTTTTTCACCATTTTATCCATGGCACAACAAGGATTGCCGGAATCATCGGCAGGAAGGACTACGTTTATTCCCAACATCTCTAAAAATTCGACGTCGATACAATATGAGGGGAACACGGCAACCATCACCATAACGAAGCTTGACGGTTTAAAACCGGGAGATAGAATAAGAATTTATAACGAGAATCGAGAATCATTTGATGCGAACGTTCTATGTATAAGAGGAGATTATTTTACGATTGAAGGCCTCTCGCGCGAGAAATTTGGAGAAACGGTATTTGTATATGGAAAAGAGGTTTATAATTTTAAGACCGTAGATTATGATGCCTTAAGTATGATGAACTTTAGTTTAATCAGCAAACTATCCAAACAAGAAGAAACACAGCAGATGCAACTCGATGTGATGCAAAACGAGATAAACGAACAAAACACAACCATCAAGCAAATGCTCCTGCTTTTAGAAGAGCAAAGTATGCAAATCACGTCCATGAAGGAATCGCCATTATATAATTCTGAAACAGCCATACTACAAAACGATAATAGTACTAGGGAATCTGAAATTAAAGGCACCCGTTTTATTCCTAATATCTTTGAGAAGTCGTCATCGGTATGCTATACCGAAGACCGAGCCGTTATTACCATGAAAAAACTCGACGATTTAAAACCCGGAGATAAGGTTAAGCTATACAATGAATTCAACGAATCATACGAAACCATCGTGACCACGGTAAATGGCAATTGTTTTACCTTAGAGAAAATTCCACAGGAAATGTTCGGAGAGACTATTTTTGTTTACGGAAAGGAAATTCGTGATTTCCGTAGCGTGGGGCTATAAACGAGCCCAACTCGATCCATGAAAAACAGAGGCAACTCGACCTTGTTAACTTTATTTGAGTGAGTGGTTGATTCTTTTATTTTGATTAAAAACGGTGCTTTTATAGTACTACGATATGTTGACGCCGGGAGAAAAGCTTTAACGTAGAGAAAATAACTTACCCTTTTAATCCACAACCTCTTTGCATTCTCTTCTCTTTTCCTAAATTGCCATTTGTTTTATGGAAAATCCCTTCATTGTTTCTGCACGCAAATACCGACCCGCTACTTTTGATACGGTAGTTGGCCAGGAGCATATAACCATTACCTTGAAAAATGCCATAACCAATAATCAATTGGCTCAGGCATTCCTATTCTGTGGTCCGCGTGGCGTTGGAAAAACAACCTGCGCACGTATCCTGGCAAAAACAATAAATTGTACACAACGTACCATCGAATGCGAACCGTGTAATGAATGCGATAGTTGCACTTCATTCAACAACACAACATCATTCAATATTTATGAGATGGATGCTGCAAGCAATAGTAGTGTAGATGATATTCGGGCGCTTGTGGATCAGGTTCGTATTCCGCCGCAAGGCAGTAAATACAAGGTATATATTATTGATGAGGTTCACATGCTTAGTGCAAATGCATTCAATGCCTTTTTGAAGACCTTGGAAGAACCACCACCGTATGCCATTTTTATTTTGGCAACCACCGAAAAACACAAAATCATTCCTACCATCTTATCGCGTTGTCAGATATTCGATTTTAAGCGAATACGTGTAGTAGATATTGCGACTCACTTAAAATATATTGCCACGAAAGAAGGAATAAAATTTGATGAACAAGGCCTTCATATTATTGCTCAAAAAGCCGACGGTGCCTTACGTGATGCCCTTTCCATTTTCGATCAAACATCGTCCTTTACCAATCAAAACATCACGTACCTAAATGTAATTGAAAACCTCAATATTTTAGATTACGATTACTTTTTTAAGATGCTTGATGCCATCGCTCAATTTAATATTGCTAATACCCTATTGCTTTATCATGAGGTGATGAGTAAAGGTTTTGATGGGCATCAGTTTGTGGTGGGGCTGAGTGAACATATTCGTAATTTGATGGTTTGTAAGGATGAAAACACCATTTCTTTACTGGAAGTGGTAGAAACCCTTGCTGCCCAATATAAAACGCAGGCCCATTCCTTCTCAGGCATCTTGCTTTTACGCTATCTCGGCATTTTAAATGATTGTGATACAACCTATAAACAAGCTCGAAACCAGCGACTGCATGTAGAGCTTGCACTCCTTCGAATGGCCTACCTAAGCGCTCCTAAAACCGAGGATGCGGATAAAAAAAAAATAGCTGAACCCACTGATCATAAAATACAAGAGGCAATAACAGCAGTAGAAGTGCCGGAAATAGCCTCCATTTTAAAGGTAGTAACAACAACCGACGCGGTGCCAAAGCCAGGTGCCGGTGGCGGTTTAAAGTTAGGCTCCTTCCGAGAAATTAAAGAAAGTACGGCACTGGTAAAGCATGAGAATTTAGAAATTAACAAAGAAGAGGTAAGTGAGCCTTCTATAGTGACCGAAACGCTCGCAAGAAATACGTTCGCTGATTTTTTAATATCCCTCCATGAGACCGGTAAAAATGCAGTACATTTTATTCTGTCAAAAAGTGGTGTGCAATGGGGCGAAGAAAAAGAGGAATTAAATTTGGTAGTGCCTTACGACTATTATCATCAGGAAGAAATTTTAAACTATAAAATAGATTTCCAGAATTTTTTTAAAACGAAAACAGGACAGAATATCGGTGTTTCGATTACCGTAGGCGATAAAACAACAAAGGAAGAACAAAAAATATTTACAGGGCGCGAAAAATTGGAATTTATGATGGGTCAGAATCCACAAGTTAAAATTTTGATGGAACGTCTCGGTTTGGATCTGATGTATTAAACAGCACAGAAAAATGGCACCAAAAGTAAGTATTATTACCGTTGTATTTAACGGGTTAAACGATTTAGAAGACACCATTTTAAGCGTTTTGAATCAAACCTATAGTCCTATAGAATACCTTATTGTGGATGGAGGAAGTACCGACGGAACGCTCGCCATTATTAATAAATATAAAAACAAGATAACCCATTTTGTTTCGGAAAAAGACCAAGGCATCTACGATGCGATGAACAAAGCCATAGCCTTTGCTTCCGGTGAATGGGTTAATTATATGAACAGTGGAGATACCTTCTATTCTAACGATTGCGTAAGCGAAGTGTTCGAGAAAAACACCACGACTTTTGATTTTATTTATGGTAATTATATTGCCGATTATCATACGAATGGGCAACGATTACTGAAGGCAACGTTGCCACAGCCGCCGCATCAAATGATTCTTTCTCACCAAAGTGTTTTTGTTCGAACGAAAGCTTTAAAATTATTTCCTTTCGATACCACACTGCGCATTTGCGCCGATTTGAAATTTTATGAGCAATGCTGGCATCATGGATTCAAATTTCATTTTTTCCCTCACGTCATCTCCGTGCGCTCGCATGCGGGCCTTAGCGATATCAACCGATTACAAGCAATCAAAGAAACAGAGCGTGTGCTCATGATGTTCTACGAACCCATGCACGTGAAAATTACCATGCAAAGAATTAAGCTCATGCATCTCATAAAAAGCGGAGCAAAAAGAATAATGCCCTCATTTTTGCAACGCATATATCGTAAAAACCTATGAAAAAACAATTGTTTATTTTTGTATAAAATTGTATGGGTTTGCGTATCGCGTTTCTTCTACCGTCATTAGCTAAAACGGCTCCAATTATTATTGCGGCCAATATCATTAAACACATTAAAAACGAATGTGACGTCGTAGCGGTTTTTTACTTAAAGAATGAAATAGGCATTGATATCGAGGTTCCGGCCCACCGGTTAGATTTTTCAGTTCCTTTTTCCTTTGAAAATTTCGACGTGCTGCATACTCATATGCTAAAGCCCGACCTCTATGTTAGGCAGCACCGAAAACACATTAAATGCAAAACAATTACTACGCTTCACAGCTTTATCCATTTTGATATTTTTAATAATTATACCTTCCCGAAAAATTTAATTGCAACGATGGCTTGGCATAGGGCATTATGGCATCATGATGCGATGGTTTGCCTTACCAACACCATGAAGAAATACTATCAAGCACGTTATCCGATGAAAAAAATTTTTGTCGCCAATAATGGTCTCGACATTCCTAAATTAACGGAAGAACTTACTCCCGAAGAAGAGCAGGAATTTTTCGAAATAAAAAAGAAATACCAAGTTATCGGAACCACTTCTTTACTTACCAAGCTAAAAGGGCTGGAAATAATAATCCCTTTCTTGCAAGGTAATAAAAACTATTTTTGGTATGCTGCCGGGTCGGGCAAGCGTTTGGAATCATTAAAAAGGAAGGCTATTAAGGCCGGTGTAATCGATCGATGCCTTTTTGCCGGCTTCAAGAAAAACAGTTTGGCTTTATATTCGCACTTTGATATTTTCGCTTTCCCATCACGAAGTGAAGGTTTCGGATTAAGTATGGCTGAAGCAGCCTTGTATAAATGCCCTATTGTTTGTAGCAATATAGAGGTGTTCAGAGAATTATTCACAGATCAGGAGGTTTCTTTTTTTAATTTAGATGATATTAACTCCTTTTGTGATGCGGTTACTAAATTGGAACAAAACCCTGTTTCTTATGGCGTAAAGGTTCATAAAAGAATGCAGCAATGTTATACCGCTTCGCATATGGCTCAAACCTATCTCAACATTTATAAGGAAACCATACAATGATACACCCACCTATTATAGTATCTATTGTTTCTTTTGGCCATGAAAACTATATTTTAAAAAATCTGGCATCTAATACCCATGAAATACCGGAAAATATTACGGTCGTAATCACTGATTTATTAAAGAATGATCAATTTAAATTCGACATCCATTCTCTTGGCCTACCTAATTTAATTTACCATACCAATAACGAAACATACGGATACGGGAAAAACAATAATATTGTATTTCATCACTTCGCCCAAAAGGCAGAAATATTCGTGGTTTGCAATCCCGATGTGGAAATTATTTTTAGCGCGTTCAACACGTTTATTCAAAACGTTTCTTGGCAGAATCATTTAATTACTTGCAAAACAGAAATTCCGGGAGGGATAAGAAACAATAATATCCGTCGGTTTTTTAATCCGATGATATGGGTAGGTTCATTCTTAAAAATACTCGATTTTAACTACTGGTATTATGGTGCGCAGCAGGATGATGAGGTGACTTTTGATTGGTGCAGTGGCGCATTTATGGTATTTGACGCGACCTCTTACAGGAAGCTAAATGGATTTGATGAAAAGTATTTCATGTACATCGAAGATACTGACATTTGTTACCGTTGCGACAACTTAAATATTAAAAAAAAATATTACCCTGCTTTTACCATCAAGCATTTTGGCCAACGTCGGAATAAAAATATTTTCAATCCGCATTTTGGCTGGATCATACGAAGCGTGGTACGGTATTATTGGAAAATATATTGCAAAAAAATGTAAGTGCTCATACAATATGGGATATGCTCGATTCGTTAAAATTAGGGTTACGTGTTAAACTAATAATAGATAAGTAAAATGTTATTTACATTGTGGAAACGGTATGGTTCTGACCTTTTGTGGATAGCTGCAATCGTATGTTGTGGATTAAAATTTACCCAGCATATTCCAGAAATTATTGATTATCCAATAAGTGATGAAGGATCCTATCTTCAGGACGGGTTAGACATTCCTGCCAATGGGGTAAAACCACTGTATTGGGGTAGCTTATATAATGTATGGTACTATATCGGTTCACTCCTAATCCCCAATAAAATTGCGCTCTTTTATGCTCACGTTAAATTCATCACGGTTGGGCTGCCTTTTTTATTTTATATTTTATTGAGGCAAATTGGACGATCTTCGGTGGTAAGTTTTAGCGCTGCTTTTCTCTATCTTATTTCATTCGGGAACTTGTTTGTTTTCCATAAAGGAAATCATACCGCATTGTTCTTGATGTTACTCATCATCGTTTGCGGATATCGATGGCATAAAATGATACATTTTTGGCTTTTAATTGCAATAAGTATTCTGCTGAGTGCTTTTATACGGCCGGAGTTGTTTATCGCATTTTATCTTGCTATAGCCTGGTATATTTATTTACTTTTAAAAAGTAACTTGAGCCAACCAAAGAAATATCTTATCATTGGTATTCTTCTTTTTTCTTCGTTTTACTTCTCCCGCATCATGTTTGCAGATCAAGACCGAAGCTTATATACCTTCCGACAAAATTTTTCCATGAATTGGGTCAATTGGAATAATTTAGCCATCGATCCAGATCAAAACAATGAGATGCTTTTTCATCAGGCATTTGGTGATGCAAAGAGCATAAGTCAAGCGTTTAAATGTAATCCGGGATTATTCATAAAACATCTGGTTTGGAATATTAAGAATTTCGGGCAGAACTACATCAAATTAGGAGTCACCCACTTTAATATATTCCTACCCGACACAAAACGAACCTACACTCTTTTGGAAGGCCTATTAACGATGCTTATCATTGCCCTAACAGCATTTATGGCCAACAGGAAAACACAAAAGATTACCAACTCCATTAAGGCAAACCGTCGCTGGCTTTGGCTTTCATTCTTTTTGTTTATTCCAAGTATGATTACCAATATACTCTTCTATCCGAGATTTAATTTTATTGTACTTCCTCTATTTTTAACCTATATGATCATTCCAATCGTGTTTTTTCAAACGGTACGATTCGATTTTTCGAAACTAAAAATAGGAATTATTATACTGTTTCTATATTTAATTACGCCTTCTCCTTCGTTTGGAAACAACTGGTATTTCTCTCCGGCAGGACGGGGCAATCTCAATAAAACACCGATTAAACTTTGTGTTGAAAAAATCGAGTCTTTACCTTTAAAGCATGCCTGTGTGAGTTTTATTGCTGAGAAAGCAATATATCAATACAGTACTCGATTAATTAATGGAGTCTCCATATATCATGATGGCATCTCCATTCAGGATTTTATTGGACAAAATCGATTAGAACTTCTGGTGGTTAGTAAAACGCTTCTATCCAATAATATAGTTAATGGAATCGTTGGCTTTCATAATTTTATCAGCCACCCTGAACTATTAAATTTTAGAAAAGTTGAGATCGCCAACTCCGATGTCTATTTATTAGTAAGTGAAGAGGCGCTAAGGGAATAATGAATCGAGGAGTTTTTTTATCGACCTCACACGTTTACCACTTCATAACTTACTCCGGTAAATGAAAAACCACCATCATGAAACAAGTTTTGCATGGTCACCATTCGTGTATAATCACTGAATAGGGTGATGCAATAATTGGCGCAATCTTCGGATGATGCATTTCCCAAAGGGCTCATTTTTTCGGCATAATCATAAAAACCTTCAAATCCTTTTACACCACTTCCGGCCGTCGTTTTTGTTGGGGATTGTGAAATGGAATTGACACGTACCTTTTTTGCTTTGCCATAATGATATCCGAAACTTCGAGTAATCGATTCGAGCATGGCCTTGGTGTCGCCCATTTCATTATAATCAGGAAATACACGTTGAGCAGCAATATAACTTAGGGTAACCACACTGCCCCACTCATTAATTGCATCTTGCTTCATACATAGCTGCATTACACGGTGAAAAGACATAGCACTAATATCAATCGTTTTATGCATACTTTCATAATCTAGGTCGGTATATGCTTTGCCTTTTCTAATATTCATACTCATACCTACGGAGTGTAATACAAAATCAAGCTTACCTCCTAATATCTCCATACTTTTGGTGATCAGGCTTTCTATGTCCTCATTTTTAGTAACATCGGCTGCGATAATTTGCGAGTTGGTTGCTTCTGCCAGCTTGTTAATCGTTCCCATCCGAAGTGCAATGGGCGCATTGGTGAGAACAAAAGTAGCCCCTTCGGCATGCGCCTTTTCCGCTACTTTCCACGCAATAGACTTCTCATCTAAGGCACCAAAAATAATTCCCCGCTTTCCTTTCAATATCATAAAATATGTAATTAATAATTTTTAAATATAGTGTGTTTTTATCAAAGTGTTTCTAATATCTTTTTTGCTTCCGTTTGGTAGCCAGGATCATCAAGGGTTAACGAGCTCATTATTCCTACCTTTTGATAGGCCTTTTTAGCATTGGCTTTATCGCCTTTTAATTTATAAATTCTTCCTAAATCCAGTTGATATAAAATGTAATTCGGGTCATATTCTACCGCCTTTTTACACCATTCCAACGCTCGGTCGAGGCTCGCCTCAGGTAGCCCGCCAAAGAACTTATCGGCCACTTGTCTTTCCACCCAGTTTAACTCGCTCACCTCAAGGTTCCATACCGCCAGTACATGATTTGCTCCTGCGTGCTTTGGTCCTAGTTCAACGGCTTTCTCGGCATACTTTTTAATTTCGCGTACCGCTGCTATTTTTTCCTTGGTATCACTAATTAACGCTATTCTTCCCATGGCAACAGCCATAACATAATTACTTTGAACGTCGCCTGAATTTAAATTTAATGCTTTTAGAGCGTAGCTTTTAGAGACTAAATACAAGTCCTTTTGTTTCGCTTTATCAAGCTCTCGCTTACCTACCCTTGCCGACAAGAGGCTACAATTCCACGTTGCCTCATAATGGTTCATATCAAAAGCCAGTACCTGCTTATATTTTATTAATGCTTCCGGTTCCTTATATTGAGAACTAAGAGCACGAGCATCTTTCAATACTTTGTCCACCATCGATTGGCCGAAGGCGCCAGAACTTAAAAGAAAGGTTGCAAAAAAGAAAAAACGATTCATCTTGGTAGTTTGTAAATACAACGCGAAAATACACGTTGAAATCATAGTAACAACACTTAATTTTAAAATACCGGTAACCACCCTCCAGTTGGATCGATAAAAACCCTTTTACTGTTTTCAATAACTTGCGTATTTTTACACCATGATGGAGAAAGAACTTCGAAGTTTAACCGACGCCGGTGGAAACCAGTTAAGCCCGATCTTAAGTAAGGAAACGAAAAACTATTTAATAGATATTGATGGTACGGTTTGCGATGATGTGCCTAATGAAGAGCCCTGGCGTATGAAAACAGCCAAGGTTTATCCCGATGCCTTAGATGTAATTAATAAATGGTACGATCAAGGCCATATCATCACATTTTTTACTTCACGCACCAGTAATCTCGCCGAAATAACCGAGAAATGGCTCGATGATACCGGATTTAAATACCATGGAGTGGTTTATAATAAGCCGAGGGGTGGCAATTACCATTGGATCGATAATCATATTGTACGAGCCACCCGTTTCAAAGGAAAATTCACGGAATTTATCGTTGAAAAAAGGGAAGTTGAAGTATTCAAAGAATAGCGTTTGTACTAAAAACGGTTGACTTATCGTGGTGGTCTTTTAGCTCACCTCCTTAGTCGCTCGAACGGCTTACCCCATGGTGAACCAGAAGAATGGTTTAAATGGCTCGTCGCTTGTAAAACAAGAATACCTTCACCATTCCGTATTTTTTTAAATAATAAAAAGGAATTTAAAATGTTTCTATACTTTTGTAGGTAGATGTTAAAGCAAAATCTTCAGCAAAAATTACAGCAAAAGCTAAGTCCGCAGCAGATACAATTCATTAAGTTGCTTCAGCTTAATACGACCGATTTTGAAGAACGTGTAGAACAGGAATTGATTGAGAATCCCGCCATCGAAGACGCAAAGAACGATGAAGACAACGAAGGTGATTTGATGGAATATAACAACACCCAAAATATAGAAGATATTACCCCAGTTAACAACGAAGATAAAGATTACGATACCCAAATAGAGGATAACAACGAGTTTGAGACCACTTCGGAGGAGTCTTTCGAGGAAGAAGTTTTCGACCTAAGCAACTATACAAACTTCGACGATAACGATGGATTCCATCTTGGTGAAGACCTTACCGGTGACGAAGAACCCAGAGAGTTTTTTATTGCCACAACGAGTACTTTTCATGAAAATTTAATTGAACAACTAACGGCTTTTAAACTCACCGAAGAGGAACACCAGCTTGCCGAATATATTATTGGGAGCATCGATGATGATGGTTACTTACGCCGATCGCTACTCGCTATGGCCAATGATATTGCGTTTTCATTGAATACCGAAACAACCCCGGCAGTTTTGGAACATCTTCTTAAAATTATTCAGACCATGGAACCTCCTGGCATTGGGGCACGCGATCTTCAGGAGTGTTTGTTGCTTCAATTAAAACGCCGCGACAAAAATTTACCGGCCATACTACTCTCCATCCGAATTATCGAGCACTACATGGACGAATTTAGTAAGAAGCATTATGAAAAACTCATCAAACGCCTGGAGATAACCAATGAACAACTCAAAGAATCCATCGACCTGATATCGCACCTTAACCCTAAGCCGGGAGAAAGTGCCGCCGAAATGAAATCGCAGTATATTGTTCCCGATTTTATTTTAACGAATAATAACGGTGTACTGGAAGTATCCCTAAACTCTCGTAATGCACCCGAACTTAATATCAGCCGCAGTTATAGGGAGGCCTTACAGGGCTATGAAAAATCAATTAAGCCAACAAGAGAACAACGGGATGCCGTACAATTTATAAAACAAAAACTGGACGGGGCTAAATGGTTTATTGATAGTGTAAAGCAGCGCCAAAATACGTTATTGAATACCATGCGTGCCATTGTAAGTCAGCAGTATGAATTCTTTTTAACTGGCGATGAGAAGTCATTAAAACCCATGATATTAAAAAATATCGCGGAAGATGTAAAGATGGATATTAGCACCATCTCCAGGGTAGCAAATAGTAAATATATTGAAACCGACTTTGGCGTAATTTCATTAAAGTTTTTTTTCAGTGAAGGAATACAAACAGAAGATGGAGAAGAGGTATCGAACCGAGAAGTAAAAAAAATTCTGCAGGATGCGATCCATGCCGAAGACAAGCAAAAACCTATTCCTGATGAAAAACTGATGGAGCTTTTAAAGGAAAAAGGATACCCTATTGCCCGCCGAACCGTAGCCAAATATCGCGAACAGCTAAACATTCCAGTAGCACGCATGCGTAAAGAACTTAACTAGCACTTAACCAATTGAACGTCACCGCCACTGCACAAAGAAATGCCTTTTACATTTCCGTTGTCTCGCATCCATTACTAATGCCGGTAGTTGGTTTCTGGGTGCTGAATAAATTCAATACGACTTCCTTTCAAGGCTCATCATTTTATCTATTGGTTGGTATCATCATACTACTTACCATACTCATTCCTGCTTATTTTGTATTCGCCTTAAAGCGAAGTGGAGCCATTGAGCGTTATGAGATGGAAACCTTACGTGAACGGCGTTTACCATTACTGTTTACTTCCGTGGTATTGCTTTTTACTTATTATTTAATTCATCGTTCCCATTTACCTGAACTATATCAGGGTTATTTTTTAAGCGTAACCATAGCTTCTACCGTATCGTTTGGCATCAGCCTGTTTTACAAAATAAGTTTACATACTCTTGGAATCGGCTTTTTGTTTGGCCTAGGATTACTTCTTTCATCGATTAGTAGTGATGACATGCGGTGGTATTTCATAACGTTGCTATTGATCGGCGGAGTCGTTTCAAGTAGCCGAATTGTTTTACGAGCTCATACCCTACTGCAAGTATATATTGGGTTTGCGATGGGTATTATTTGTGCCATGGTGATGTTTTTGTTTCTTTAATTTAAATTCGCCCTATTCCATTCATCAGTAATTAAAATTAATACGGTATTTTTACCTGTCAATTCTGAAGATCGAATTCTTTTATCCCTTCTATTCTTGTTGAAATCATGAACCTTACCACCATCCTCTCGAATTTTAATATAGATACCCTTAACGAAATGCAAATTGCTTCAATAGAAGCCATATCGAAGCCCAATGATGTCATCTTAATTTCCCCCACAGGCACCGGTAAAACACTTGCTTTTCTACTTCCACTCCTTCAACTGATGAAACCCGGAAAGGCATATTCGCAAGTGTTGGTCGTCGTGCCTACCCGTGAGCTGGCACAACAAATCGAACAGGTATTTAAGAAAATGAGTACGGGCTTTAAGGTGAATTGCTGTTATGGAGGTCATGCGGTAAAAATTGAGAAAAATAATTTATTACATCCACCGGCGCTATTAATTGGAACACCCGGAAGAATTGCATTTCATATTGGGAATGAAAATATTAATTTAAAGGAAGTTCATACCTTGATATTAGATGAGTTCGATAAATCATTAGAAGCTGGATTTGATGAAGAGATGTCATATATTATTGGAAAGCTAGAAGGACTGCAAAAAAGAATCCTTACCTCAGCAACCGACCTCACGGAGATTCCAGCATTCGTAGGTTTACAAAGGCCTGTTGAACTTAATTTTTCAAGCCAAAAGAAGGTCGATACCCAACACTTAAAACTAAAAGTAGTGCGAGCGAACGGCATGGAAAAGCTCGATGCATTACTTTTGCTCATTGGGCGGCTTGGCGGAGAATCAAAAATTGTTTTTTGCAATCATCGCGATGCCGTTGATCGAATCAGTGAACAGCTGCATGAACTTGGGGTGGAACATGGCTTCTATCATGGTGGACTAGAACAAATAGACCGGGAAAAAACACTTATAAAATTACGAAATGGCAGTACAAAATTATTAATCACTACCGATTTGGCCGCACGTGGCTTAGATATCCCTGAAATAGAGGCCATCATTCACTATCAGTTACCGGTAACAGAAGATATAATGATTCATCGTAATGGAAGAACAGCCCGGATGAACGCCATAGGTACCGCTTATTTTTTGTTGGAAGAAAAAGATCACCTACCTAAGTTTTTATCCATAACCCCGGAAAACTTTCCGTTGCCACTTAAATTCATCAAACCAAAACCCTGCGAGTGGAAAACAATATATATTGCTGCAGGTAAAAAAGATAAGATTAATAAGATGGATGTGGTGGGAATGTTGCTTCAAAAAGGCAAACTCTTAAAGGAAGAATTAGGGAAAATAGAGGTATTAGATCATTCGGTGTATGCTGCGATAAAAAGTTATAAGATAGACTCTACGTTAGCTTTGATACGTAATGAAAAAATAAAGAACCGTAAAATAAAAATGGGTATTGCATCCTAAACAAATTGGCAATGGTATCCTAAAGATATCCCTTCGAAAAGCAAAATCATCCGAGGCAATTCCAATGGTTAATCCATCTTCCAAATTACCCTCCCTTCGCGGTTGATATAAACAAATACATCCTTTTCATAATAGCACGCGACCACGCCTTTGAAAAACTCCATGGGTTTGTAGGCATCATAATTTTCATAGATGGTAAGTGGAATAATTACCTTACCCGAATGATCGACAAAACCCCACTTCTCTTCCAGGTAAGGGCCTTTAGATACCGCTGCCAGACCATTATGGAACGCTTCAGCCCCATTATATTTAGGCTTGATCACCCAGTTACCTTTGATATCAATATAACCATATAAGCTATCCTTTTTGGCAGGAGCTAATCCTTCCGCATATTTGCCAATGAAGTCAAATTTGTGAACTAAAACTATTTTCCCTGTTTTATCCATTAACCCATATTTTTCATCTTTAGAAACAGCGATATAACCATTACTAAAATTTTTATCCGAGAAATCATATTCGCCATTTATTTTAAAGAGAGCGCCCAAGTCCAGTGTAGGTTGAATTACCCATTCCCCCTTGGTGTCAATGTAACCATACTTGCGTCCATCGATTGAGGCCATGCATACCCCATCGCTAAAATCACTAAGTTTTTCATAGCTCGGATAAATGGCGGTATCTCCTTTGGTATTGATGAAACCATAGGTGGAAAACAAGCCACGCTCTAATTTAATTTTTGCCAGCCCATGATGAAAAACCAGTGGCCCGGCAAATTTTGGCTCAATAACCATTTCACCTTGGGTATTAATTACGCCCCAGTCTTCATCCTCCAATACACTGGCATAGCCATCATAAAAACTATAGGCTGCAGGATATTTAGCTTTTATCACCTCCTTGCCTGTAATATCAATAAATCCAATAGCATCACCAATTTGGGCATACGCAAAGCCTTCATTAAAAAATCCTGCAATTTTAAAAGCCGGGGCAATCACTTCCTTTCCGGTCGTGTCGATATAACCCCAAAGTCCATCTTTCTTAAACGGATAAATTTGTGCATTAAGCGATCGGCCTAAAATTAGAATTCCAAGGAGAACCAAAATATTTTTCATGTGTGATGTTTGTTTAAAGATTCTGTAAAGTTAAAAACTTTTGGAAAACAACCATATACCTAAATTAGGGTATATTTAACCTCTATATAAATCCTAATTTGCCATTTCATACAGTATTAGAAATGAAATATTTTTACTTCGTTTTTTTGTTTCTGTTAGCCTATTCTGCTTCAACTCAGCAAGCGGAAACATGGATGCAGCTTGGCCATAGCGATAGGGTGCGATGTGTGAATCTTACACCTGATGCTAAATATGCTGTAACAGGCAGCGATGATCATACGCTTAAATTATGGAATATTGCCAACGGGCAATTAATTCGTACCTTTAATGGTCATCATGGATTGATTTACGGGGTGCAGATAAGTGCCGATGGAAAAACAATTTATAGCTGTAGCTGGGATGATAAGCGAACCTTGAAATGGGATGCACTAACGGGGAAAATACTCAAACAATATGTTAGTTACTCTTCTCCGGCAAGCGTTATCGCCTTAAGTAATGACAATAAACTTCTGGCCTGTACTACCCCAGAGGGTATCTTCATTTTAAATACGAGCGATTTTAGTTTGAACCGAAAAATGGTCCTCGTAAAAGCAAAGCTCATTAAATTTTCAGCCGATGACAAACAGTTGTTTGTTGCTACCGAAGAATACCAAAACGAGAAAATAATAACGTATTCGTTGGGTACCGGTGCTGTTATCAACTCTTTCTCGAGTATTTACAGCCCTGAATCGATGGATATTAGGAAGGATCATCTTCTGATTAGCAATTATGAAGAGGTGACCTGTATAGATCTCAAAACAAAACTCAAAACAATTCAAATAGCAAAAGATTCTTTAAGAATACGTAGCGCTTGCATGAATAAATCAGAGACATTAATAGCCTACGGCCTAGAGGATGGCAGTATCAATTTAACCACATTCAATGGAAAAGTTTTGAAGAACCTCGATGGAGATGTGGTTGATTTTGCAAAAAAACATACTGGAACTATTAATCAATTACAATTTAGTGAGGATGGAAGCTTTTTAATAACAGCCAGCAATGACTGGACTTCAAAGGTGTATAGTGTGAGTTCGGGTAAGGTAATACGCAACCTTTCGTCGTCGAGTGAATATATTCAAAGCATCAGTTTAAGTGGCCATGGCAATTACTTAGCCATTGCTTCGGGGCACCTAGAAACCGGCAACCATGTTGGAGTATGGGATTTAAATAGAGGTAAACTTTTCCCGTTTTATCCTAAGGAAGACCCTAATTTATTTTATTCCCATGTAGCCTTTAGCCCTCGCAACAAAACAATAGCTTCCGCCAATACAAATGGCAATATATCATGGTATAGCTTCCCTCATTCCGGCGCCATGGGAAATATTAGCTTTGGTAACTCACCCATGACCTGTGTTGCGATTACCCCCAACGGTAAAAACTATGTTGGAGGCACCAAGGAAGGAAAACTAATTTTCTGGCGGCCCGATAGAAATAAATCGGAAACCATGGAAACGGATAAAAATGGTATTGCCTCTTTGAGTATCAGTCCCGATGGTAAAGAAATTGCATTAGGCACCTTCGATGGGAAGCTTTTGCGCTATGATTATGAAAGTAAAACAATGATCCAAAAAATAGAAGCGAATACAGTAAATGCCGGATATTATGACACCTCGAATGTGATGGCCTACGGTTCTATTACCAGCATGACGCTGGATGAACATTTTGCCATGAAGTCGGCCTCGATAATGGCGGTTGCCTTTAGTGCCGACAGTAAGCTCGTGGCAACCTGTGGCGGGAGTTGGATTAAACTCTTTGATGTTAGTACAGGCCAAATTATTCAACACATTAAACAATATGGCGCAGGTTTCTGTTCTATTAATTTTAGTGCCGACGGTAAATACCTTTGTAGCGGAGGGGCCGATTTTAGTGTTCGCCTCTACGAAGTAAGTAGTGGAGCCCTACTAAAATCATTCCTGGGCCATCAAAATGAGGTACGCACCGTACTATTTAGCACCAATCAAAAGTATTTGATCAGTGGAAGTTTAGATACACAAATAAAAGTCTGGGATATTACCACTGGTAACGTACTGCTTACTTATATTGTGATGCAGGGGGGAAATGATTATGTGATTACCAATCCACAAGGCTATTATTTTGCAACCAAAGGGGCTGCAAAAGTTTTATCCTTTCGAATAGGCAATGAAATCTATCCTTTCGAGCAATTCGACTTAAAATATAATCGCCCCGATATCATCCTCAACGACATTTCAAAGTTTGCTTTTACCAACGAGAAGGACAATCAGAATGTACCCCTTATAAAATCATATTATGTGGCCTATCAAAAACGACTAAAACGTGCCGGCTTTGAGGAAAACCAACTGGGTAGCACCTTTCATGTGCCCATATTAACAATAATCGCTGGTGAAATACCCCTGAGTACAAAATTGCCTATGATAAATTTTAATGTTAAAGCAGAAGACAATCTGTATAATTTAAAAAGTATCAATGTATGGGTTAACGATGTACCGCTGTATGGGATGAAAGGAAAGACCGTAAACGGGAAAAAGGTAAATGAACTCATTTCGGTAACACTGAGTAACGAAAAAAACAGAATCACCATATCGTGTATGAATGAGAAGGGCGTTGAAAGCTATAAAGAAAGTTTTGAGGTGGTTTACGAAGGAGGCGTAGTAAATTATAAAACCTATTTTGTAGGGATCGGAATAAGTAATTATAAAGATGCCGAATTTAATTTGAAATATGCCGAGAAAGATGTGCAAGATTTATCAAAAATGTTTCAACAAAAAAACGCCGAAGTTTTTCTTCTAACCAATGAAAATGCCACCAAGGAAAATATTCTACGGCTCAAAGAAAAGCTAATGCAGACCTCCGTGAACGACAAAGTAATTATATCATTAAGTGGGCATGGGTTACTAAGTAAAGCGTTAGATTTCTATTATGCTACCTATGATATTGATTTCAAACAACCGGAAATAAACGGATTACTTTATGACGATTTAGAAAGCATACTGGATGGAATTCCGGCGCGTAACAAACTGCTTTTAGTAGATGCTTGCCATAGTGGAGAGATCGATAAGGAGGAGCCTATACAACGCTCTGAAGGGCCTGCACAACAAGGGGTTTCAGGTATTGTATCGAGGGGGTCGGCATTAATCTTAGATAGTAACAGCATCGGATTAGAAAATAGTTTTGAGCTAATGCAAGATTTGTTTAGTGACCTAAGTAATGGCAATGGGGCGATTGTTATTAGCGCTGCCGGAGGCAAAGAATATGCTTTAGAAAGTGCACAGTGGAATAATGGAGTGTTTTCTTATTGCGTTCTTAATGCCTTACAAAATGGGGCTGCCGATACAAACCAAGATAAAAAAACAACGGTAGAAGAGCTGAAAAATTTTGTGAGCTCACAAGTACAAATTCTTACCGGCGGCAAGCAAAAACCCACATCGAGAAGAGAGAATATAGAGAATAACTGGGAGGTGTGGTAATGTAACAGGATCTCGCATAAATCGATCGTAGTATCTTTGACCTTTGACAAATAAACCATGATTTACCATATTACCACCCCAGAACTTTTTGAGAATTATAATGCCAAAGACACCTATGAAGCGCCATCATTAGCTTCGGAAGCATTCATCCATTGTAGTACTTTTTCCCAACTAAAAGCCTCGGCAGAACGTTATTACAAGGACGTACCTGAAATTGTGGTTTTGGTTATTGATGAGCAAAAACTCATTGCAAAATTAAAATACGAATTAGCCAGCAATGGGGAAGAATTTCCTCATATCTACGGCGTAATAAATAAGGACGCAATTACAGAAACAAAGAGGGTTATAAATAAAGAAGGATCCTTTAATTTTTAGCTAACCAAATCTATTTCAAGAGTTTCTGTACCTCAAGGATAGAAGGAATATTATAGCTGCTCCATTTTTTAATGATCACATCTTTTTTAATTAACAGTAAGCCCGGGTTGCTACGCACCATCATTTTTAGTGGCGTTGCATCTAAATTATAAAAGTCGATAAACAACTGCTGGTCGTGACGCAAGTTCTCCGTTTCGGATGAGAGGCTATTGGTGAGCCCCCAGAATTCTTTCCCCATTTTGCGCCATTCATCGCTTAATATGGCTATCTTTTTGAACGCTCCTTTATTGCTGTTTTTAATATCATAGCTTGTGAGAACCAGTTTGAAAGCCGTGTCGAAAAGTGACAAGGTAACGATGCCACCCACTTTATCTTTAATGACAAAATCGTGAATCGGCGCTTTTTTGCCTTCATGAATCAAAATGCTTTTGGTGTCCTTCCATCGGTATAATGAGTCAACCCCTTCTTTATAAATGGCATTCAAGCGTTGCGTGTTAAAGCTACTATCGGCTCCTGTGGGTAAAAAAGTATAGACGAAGCTATTCTCATATCTATCGGGGTCGTTGGATACCATGTTATCCTGAATGCTAACGCCCACTTTAAAGGGTAAAAAATCGATAGCCGGTAAGTACAGATAATTTTTAATCGTAAATCCCATACTTAAAAATAACACCATAATAAAACCAACCATACCAATAGCGCTACTAACCAATGGTTTTATATGCTTCAACCCAAAAATAAGAACAACTATAAGTAACAAAAAAATAGTGTCGTTGAGGAACTCCTGTTTCAAGGAAAATTTTATCGCATCACCAAAACAACCACAATCGGCGACTTTACCGGTTAGGGCAGAGAAACCTACCAACATCAAAAAAAACAACATCATCGCAAACATACTCCAAACAGTAAGTGCCGGTTTGATACCAATGATCAAGGCAAAGCCGATTAGAATCTCTAAAATTGAAACAACAGAAGCAATGGTAAAAGCAGCAGGATGCCACGCCGTTAGATGAAACACGTCAAAATATTCATTCAGCTTAAACCCAAAACCAGTTGGGTCGTTTGCTTTTAGTAACCCAGATAAAATAAACACCAGTGCAATGAGTACGCGAGCGATATGGGTGGCAATTTTCATATTCTACTTTTCGTTTGATCGAATCAATGCAAACACGGCGTAGTTTAGCATGTCGCGATAATTGGCGTCGATACCCTCACTAATAATCGTTGTACCCTGATGATCTTCAATTTGTTTTACCCTAAAGAGTTTCATCAAGATTAAATCGGTAAAGGTGTTGATACGCATGTCGCGCCAGGCTTCGCCATAGTCGTGGTTTTTGTTTTCCATTAGCGTCTTGGTGCTTGCAACCTCTTGCTCAAAGAGCTGCATCACCCGGCCCGACTCCATTTCAACCTCATCACTAACCGGCAAAGACAATTGAATTAATCCGATAACACAATAATTTATTATTCCTACGTATTCGTCCTTAATGTCTTCCTGAACTTTTTGTATTCCTTTCTGTTCGATACTACGAATGCGTTGTGCTTTAATAAAAATTTGATCGGTGATGGACGAGGAACGCATAATACGCCAGGAGGTACCATAGTCCATATTCTTTTTTTGAAAAATATCGCGGCACTGGCTTATTATGGTATCGTATTGCTGAGAGGTAATATTCGCGGAACTCATATTCTATCGTACGACAAAGATAAAAATGATTGTCGTAAGTGCTCATCAATTAAGATAATTTAGCATCTTAATTTCGATGTTTTTAAATTTCGCACCTGTGGTTGAGGATTGAAACCTACCGGAGCCTCTTTGCTTTCCGAGGCGAACCCATTATAAACACTTTGAAATAACACGTGCCGATTTACCGGCCAATAGCTCTAGCAATAACCAACTTTTGAATCTCACTGGTGCCTTCTCCTATGGTGCATAGCTTGCTGTCGCGATAAAATTTTTCTACCGGAAAATCCTTGGTATAGCCATACCCTCCAAATATTTGCACAGCATCTGTACTAACTCTTACCGCCACTTCACTCGCATAATATTTAGCCATAGCACTCTCTTTGGTCATGGGTAAGTGTTTGTTTTTGAGTGAGGCAGCTTGAAGCGTTAGAAGCTCGGCTGCTTCAATTTGCGTTGCCATGTCGGCTAGTTTAAAGCTTATGGCTTGAAACTCCCCAATAGGTTTACCAAACTGCTCGCGTTCTTTGGCATATTTAACTGCTGCCTCATAGGCGCCTTTTGCGATACCTATTGATAATGAGGCAATAGAGATTCGGCCCCCATCCAGCACTTTCATTGCTTGAACAAAACCATCGCCTTCCATGCCCATAAGTTGGCTTTTGTGCACTCTGCAATGATCGAAAATTAGTTCGGTTGTTTCACTGGCACGCATGCCTAATTTATTCTCTTTTTTCCCTGCGCTAAAACCCGGTGTGCCTCGCTCAACGATAAATGACGATATTCCATGTGAATCTAATAGTTGGCCGGTACGAGCTAAAACAACGACGACATTTCCCGTTTTTCCATGGGTAATCCAGTTCTTCGTTCCGTTTATAATATAGTCATCACCATCTTTTGTTGCTACACATGTCATTCGAAGGGCATCGCTGCCGGTATTTGCCTCCGTTAGCCCCCATGCCCCAATCCACTCGCCGGTAGCTAATTTCGGCAAATATTTTTTCTTTTGATCTTCATTGCCAAACTGTAATATATGGCCGGTGCATAACGAATTATGCGCTGCAACGGATAAGCCAATACTGCCACAAACTTTTGCTATTTCAGATACCACCGTTACATATTCTAAATAGCTAAAGCCACTGCCACCATATTCTTGTGGCACCAATACACCCATCAAGCCAAGTTCTCCTAACTTTTTAAAGATGTGAATTGGAAACTCCTGGCTTTCATCCCATTCCATTAAATGAGGACGAATGTTTTTATCGGCAAAGTCGCGCACCATTTGCGCAATCATGGTTTGATTTTCGGTTATTGCAAAATTCATAATCTAATGATGAGCATAATTATACTACGATACTCAAAAAAGGTTTTGAGCCATCGGGGCCTAAATTAATTTCAACGCGAAGGTATTTTAAATTACGGTCTTAATCAACAGTGAGGTAGAATTTAATTTTAAAAAACGTCTCTTCCGTAATGAGTACGATACTTTTCACGTCCTCAATCGTTTTATAATTTCCATGTTGTTCGCGATAACTCACGATGGCATTGGCTAATTTATACCGTATATAGGGGTGAGCCTTCAGTTCTTCAAGGGGTGCCGAGTTAATATTCAATCGTTTTAGTGTTGAAAAATCTACCGTTAGAAAGGGGAAGATGCTATCGAGCAGTGTTTGTCGGAAGCCATAAACCTCCATCAGTTGCGAAAGGTCTCTGAATCCACCCAATGCCGTCCGATATTTTATAATACGTCGGGCATAACCCATTCCTATGCCAGGCAAACGGTCTAAGTCGTTAGAGTCGGCACGGTTAAGTTCAATCGACAATTTAATCGACGGACTTGCTTTCTTTGGTACTATTTCAACTTGTTTTGTTGTTCTGTTTTCGGGCAAAAGCAGGTATTGATCTAAAGCGCTAAATTGACTTTCGGTGATACCATAAATTTTTTTAAAGTCTGCTTTACTTTTTATTTCTCCTACCTTTGAAAGGTAGTTGCGAATGGTATGAATTTGTTTTGTTGACAAGCCCAGTTTATTGAATTCTTCTTCCGTTGCAATATTTGGATTAAAATTGAAATATTCAGGCGTGGCCTGCTTTTCTTTTGAATAGGGCTGTTTCTTTTCGGCGAAGCCGTTGTCCTTTGTCTCGAACTCGTCTTTGCTTTTTTGAAGCGCATCCAACTCGGCGGCTCTTTGATGAATGCTTGCGGTATCAAATTTATTAGGGAAGAAGTAATGCTGCATATCACTAAAAAACCAAACCATGAGTGTGATTAATAGAAGAGCCAGAGCGGCCTTATATTCGCGAAGTGAGAACGTGAAATACTTTCTTACGATGTCTTTAAACTCAGGGTTGATTTGCATCTGTTTCGGTATTTAAATAGTATTATT
>CANNQU010000048.1 GCA_947507965.1 Bacteroidota bacterium | reverse complement strand
TTGTCATCCAGACGAAGGAAGGATCTATTGTATTTCATCTTAAAAAACTTCTATCCAAGATTAATGGCAGAGACAAGGGTTTCTTTGTTCTTACTTGACCAGCATTGGAAATTAAGCTTAACCCAGCACATCAAATTCGGAATAACCCCTTTTGAGATGTTCTATGCCAAATGGTGGTGCTTTATATGGTGAGCTTGTTAAAGAATTATTTTATGTTTGCACTCGGCAAAGTACATACCTTATTTTCCAAGTAGGTTCTAATCCTTGAAACTAAATACGAACATATCGCCCCTCTATCGGAATCTAATTTTCTGGGCTCTCCTGTTATTTTGTTTGACCTCATTTATTGATGCACCAAAGGCTCTGCTTCTTGGTTTTATTATAGCTCAAACCATAGGTCATCCGTTTCATCAGTACAACGCAAGATACACTTCATTACTTTTAAAAATATCGGTCGTTGGACTTGGGTTTGGTATTAATCTTACCCATGCGTTGTCGGTGGGTAAAGGAGGATTGCTCATAACAGCATTCTCGATACTGATAACCTTACTTTTTGGTTTGTTATTGGGCCGGATATTAAAAGTCGACTCTAAAATTTCGTATCTACTATCGGGTGGTACAGCCATTTGTGGCGGAAGTGCCATCGCTGCTCTTGCCCCTATTATTAAGGCTGATGAAAAACAGATTAGTGTTGCGCTGGGTGCCATTTTTATTTTAAATTCTATTGCACTTCTTCTTTTTCCAATTTTAGGCCACCTCTTGGATATGAGTGAGCATCAATTTGGGTTATGGTGTGCCATTGCCATACACGATACGAGTTCTGTGGTAGGTGCTGCCTCTCACTATGGATCCGAGGCATTGCAAATTGCCACCACCATTAAGTTAGAGCGTGCCTTGTGGATTATTCCGTTATCTCTCATTACTGCCGTGGTAACCAAAGGAGAGAACCGAAAAATGGTGATTCCTTATTTCATCGGTTTTTTTATTCTAGCGATGTGTATGAGTAGCTATATGCCCGAATATGCTGAAGTTTATTCCAGCATCGTAGGGTTATCAAAAAAAGGATTATCGGTTACTCTGTTTCTTATTGGTGCCGGATTATCACTTCAAAATATGAAGATAGTAGGGCTGAAGCCTTTTGTTCAAAGTGTTTTACTTTGGGTGTTTATTAGTGTTGCATCCCTTTTAATTATTTTATGGAAAGGATAAAGGCGGTAATCCGAATGGAACGAAGAATGGGATCGGTATGATGTTTAATAGAGGGGTTGTTTCAATAAATAGTTATCGGTAAAATTGATTTTGCCGTTCGTTTTATTTTAGAATAGGTTGTGTTTTATGTTTTCATTAACATCTGTTTGATACACTATACCGTATCTTTGAACTTTAATATCCATACTCTTGAAAAAGTTCTTCTTTCTTCTTATTTTCAGTCTTCAAATAATGGCTGTCAACGCCCAGAATCCTGCTAATAACGCCGATACGGGCCGGGCACGTGTTATTCAACTGTCGGGTGTTCTAAAGTCGTTGGATAGCGTGCCGTTGCCTTATGCCTCTGTACTTATCTCTGGCACAAAGTACGGTGTGAGTTCCAATATGTATGGTTTTTTCTCGATACCGGTGAAGGAAGGTGATTTAATAGTGTTTTCGTTTATCGGATTTCATCCGGTAGGCTTCAGAGTTCCTCAAAACAATGAGAATAACAAACTTTCGATCACACAATTTCTGGCCATCGATACTCAATATTTAACTGAAATAGAGGTTAACCCATGGCCATCGGCGGCCGAATTTAGCTATGTTTTTGTTCATAAATATATGCCCGACGACGACTTGGAACGTGCTCTCAAAAACTTGGATCCGGCATTACTTCAAAACTTAGCCGATAATATGGGACGAGATGGAAGAGAAAATTCAGCAGCATTTTTTAGCCAGTTGCAGGAGGCGAATTCTCGCCTCGGTGGGCAACCGTATAACCCCTTTTTTATGACCGGTCCTAACGGACAAATTATCCCTTCTGTAAACTTCACTAAATTGTATGCCTACATGCAATATCTGAAAAGAATAAAGGCAAAGGAGAAAAAGAAATAAGTTCATTTTTTCTCGTTGAACTTCTAATCCGGGGATGACAAATAATAGTTTTTGGCTATAGTTTCTGTGAAATCTATATTTTTGTTTCAATAATGGGGTTACTACATGCTATTGAAATTTAATCTTCCAACGAAATTTTTTGCTCTACTGGTTATTTACACGATCGTTTTTTTTATCGAGCAGTTTCTTTATCAACGCTCACTTTCCGAAAATTCATTTTCAATAGGTGCCGGTTTGTGCATCGTTCAGGCCGTGGTGCTCATGCTGTTTGGTTTTTTTTTCTTTCAAACATTCAAGTACGTTCGACTGCCTTTACGTTATTACCGGCAGAGAGAATTTGAAAAAGGTAATTTCTTTAACTATCTAGGGGTGAATCAATTTCAATTTATTTTGGTTAATTCTTTCATGCGATATGCCAACCCTCGTGTTTATCTGAAAGGTAGGAAAAGAGAATATTTGAAAATCTATCATGAAGAAACGAAGCAGTCGGAAACGTCACATTTAGTTTCTTTGCTCTCAGCCCTTGTGGTACAATGTCTATACCTGTTTAACGGGGAATTGGTGCTGTTTATTTATCTTACAATAGCCACTGTTTTTTTTAATGTATATCCGATACTCTTGCAACGAAGGAATCGATTTTCTATTGAGTCACGATTCGGAGCCATACTGAACTAGGCAAGGATACCTCCCACGGAGTAGTTTTGCTCCTTAAACGACGAGTTAATTACTTTTTTAAGTGGATGACCCTTCGATATTTCATTAAATATTTTGTGGTGGCTTTAATTTTACATAGTATTGAATCATTAATGAGGCGTAACAAGTTAAAAGGGGTATTTTAAGAATAGAATTTTCGATTAAATGATAATGGAAATATTAGTAACAGGGCCGGATGGATTGCTTGGGAGTAATTTAGTTCGAGAATTATTAGATAGGAAATACCATGTTTCTGTTCTAGTGGAAAAGGGTAAAAATCCAATTACATTAAAAGATTTGCCAATACGTATCTATGAAGGCAATATTTTGGATCCTCAGATTCTTAATGAAGCCTTTGCTGGAAAAGATATTATATTTCACTGTGCCGCATCCACCAATGTATATCCGGCAAGGAGTAAACTCGTGAATCAGGTAAATATTGATGGCACAAAAAATGTAATTGATGCTTCACTGAAGCACGCTGTTAAACGATTGATTTACGTGGGTACAGCCAATTCTTTTGGTAGTGGTACTACCTTAAATCATCTCGGTAATGAGAATAATCCGTATGGAGCTTCCAAGTATCAATTGGATTATATGGATTCAAAGTATAAAGCGCAGCAATTGGTACTCGAAGCTGTAAAGAACCACCATTTACCAGCTATGGTTGTAAATCCTACGTTTATGATTGGGCCTTACGATTCTCGACCTAGTTCGGGGGCTGTGGTAATTGGAGTAGCGACTAAAAAAGTTCCTGGAAGTACTACCGGAGGCAAGAACTTTGTGGCTGTAAAGGATGTAGCCATCGCCATGGCAAATGCGATAAACATGGGGCGAATAGGAGAATGTTATATTCTAGGGCATGAAAATCTATCTTATAAAGTGGCGTTCGATAAAATTGCCAAGGTAGTAGGCGTGAAGGCATTAAAACTGGTGCTCCCCAATGTGGTTACCATTTCGTACGGTTCCATAAATTCGTACCTGGCAAAATTATTTGGTTATCAACCTTCTTTAACTCGGGAGGTTGCGATTATATCTTGTGAAAATCATTATTACTCTTCAGCCAAAGCAATAGAGGAGCTTAAACTGCCGCAAACACCTATTGAAGTTGCTATTCATGAATGTTATGAGTGGTTTTGGGGGAATGGATATTTAAAGCGTAAATAATTTATTCTTGCGTTTTATAAATCGATTTCTTTTGGCTATTTGATGGATTCGAGTTATTTTCGAAGTGTAAATTTTTAGTGGATTTATTGGAATAGATGGTGCTGGAAATAGTAAAAGTAGTTGTGCTGCTCCCTCGGAAATAAAACCAATGGGTTTGCACCGAGATGGATTGAGAGACTTGCGCTGAACGACCTATAGGTGATTCTGATGACTACTGCTTATGGAGTAAACCGCGGAAACAAATTAATAATGAAAAAGTCTGTTTTAATTTATAAATGTAATTTCAAATGATCCCTCTAATGAAGAAAATATCTATCCTTTTTGCTTTACTATTGTTTGGTGTGAATTCAATGGCTCAATACGGTAAACTAGATGCCGCTTTTGGCACCAATGGAGTGGTACTTTTCAGTGCGGATACGCCGGTATCCACGTATGCTGTCGCTGATTTTTCTTTTCAATCGGATGGAAAAATTATTTGTGTTGGTTCAGGAGCTCTAAATGGAAGTTCGATTATGTTTTTGGCAAGATTTAAAACCAATGGAATGATTGATACTTCGTTTAATAAAAAAGGTTATTTGATTTATACTCCACCAGGATATCATGTTACGGGCAGGCGTGTGTGTATTCAAGCCGATGGAAAGTTCGTCGTGTGTAGTTATGATTACTCTCCTATATTTATTCGATTTAAAAGCAATGGATCGATCGACTCTACTTTTGGAACGAATGGATTTGTCGTTACCGATATGGGGCCTTCCCAAGACTATCCGGTGGATATGAAGCTGCAATCCGATGGCAAGATTATTGCCGGAATTGAAGGGCAGCCGGCACTTAATAAACAATTTGAATTCACCGTGGTACGATTAAATACCAATGGCACTATCGACACCACGTTCGATCATGATGGCTATGCTAATGTTGACTTGGTTACTGGTTCGTATGGGCATGATGCGACCACTTCCCTTGCGCTGCAATCGAATGGGAAAATTATTGTGGCCGGTACGTGTGAGGTAAGTCAAATTAATCACAAATACGGTCTGACACGCTTAAATAGTAATGGCAGCTTGGATAAAACCTTTGGAACGAATGGAATAGTTTTAGCGTACTATCCACAGAACAATAGTCAGGATATTATTAATGAAGCGAATGATGTATTAGTGCAATCGGATGATAAAATTTTGTTATGCGGTATAAATGATAATTTCGGAACTCGAAAAGTAACCGGAATTGTTGGGCGGTTTAACAGTAATGGGGCGGTAGATATTTCATTTGGTATCAATGGCTTCAGTTTTTCCTCCTGGGATGAAATAACGCAATTTAGTCGAATGGTTTTACAGCCCGATGGCAAGGTGCTCGTGTGCGGCTACAATCAAAATTATATCTCGGATATGGATGTGATGGTTACTCGTATTCATGCCAATGGCACAACCGATACCACCTTTGGTGTGAAGGGACAGTTTACCACTGCACTAAATAAGTATGAAGATCGTTTGAATAGTATTGGTATCACTCCTTCAGGGGCAATATTGGCTGTCGGAACTTCGGTAAATTTTGGAATGAAGAAGACGGATATTGAATTGCTTCAGCTCACCGCTGGGAACATCATTGGAATTCAAAATAAATCAAAAATATCGAGTCCGATTTTCTTCTACCCAAATCCAGCTAATGCTTATCTTACCGTTGAAATTAACCATACGAAGGATGTCATTATGAAGGGAGAAATGGCTTTAACCGATATTGTAATTTTCGACATCAGAGGAGTCGAAAATTACCATAACGTGCTAACATCTTCGGATTTAGAGAACGAAAAAATAACGATCGATACGAAAGATTTTAGTGAAGGTATATATTTCTTAAGGCGATCATCAATAAACGGTTCTGTTACACAGAAAATAGTCATTCAACATTAATTGATTGTTATTCGTTTATCTTTTTTACCACCTCAGCTTTTTCAATATACCCAATATTGTTCCAGATCAAGGTTTTGTTCCTGTATAGTTGTAATACCGGTATATCGCTCACGTTTAACTCCTTGCAAAGTGCTGCGTTATCGTCGGTATTAATACGAAGTACCAGTACTTTTTCTGACATTTCTTTTGAAATTTCTTCCAAGTATGGTTTCATTTTCTTACATGGGGCACACCAGTCGGCATAGAAATCGATAAGTAATAATTTGTCGGTATTGAGTAGTAGGTCAAATTGTTGTTTTGTCATTCCTGTTGCAGCTGGAGCATCTGTTGTGGTTTCAGGAAGGTTCGCATTCCTCCATTTCATTATTCCGCCAATAAGTTCATACACCATCTGAAATCCATCCGATCGCATCTGTTTGGCTGCTGCAGCGCTTCTGGCGCCACTTAAACAGTAAACAAAAACGGGTTTTGATTTATCAAGTTTTGTTATTTGATAGTTAAAGTCGTCGCCATTCCAATTTATGTTTCTGGCATTTTGTAAATGTCCTTTGCCATACTCTTCGGGCGATCGTACATCAACAATAGGAGCACTGGGTAACTCCTTTATTTTGGCATCGAATTCGATAGCCGTAAGATTGGATTTAATGCCTTGTGTTTGCCCACTGGTACAACTGTTAAACACAAGGAGGAGGGAGGAGAGACTAAATATCAGAATATTTTTCATACGACTTAATTCGAGTGTTGATTAATTATTTGTTCTAAATTATTGGCAAGAACGACTCCCGACTGACGCCATTTTATTTTGCCGTTTTTAAAGAGTATTAAAGTTGGAACTCCTTGTATTTGATAAGTTGATGCAACTTCCGGGTTTTTATCAACGTCAATTTTAAATATTTTCGCTTTCTCTCCAATTTTTGTTTTGAGTTGTTCTAAAATGGGTTTCATCGTTTTACATGGGCCACACCATTCGGCTGAAAAATCAACCAAGGTAGGCGTGTCGCTATTGATTAAGTCGGAAAAGTTGGTCTTCATCTTATTTTGATTTTATTTCTTCAAATGCTACTTCATTTATGTTTTTTTGTTGGTTCTTTGTATTGGGTACAGCACATCCGCTAGCACCACAGCATCCGGTATTGGTAGCTACTTGAAACAAAAAGAACGCGGCTATGAAACCAGCAAGCGAATCGTGCATTTGTATGGCTTGAACGGCAATGATAACGGCTAACGTAAGGCGAACCCATCGCATAAAATCCCATCCTGTTAATAGTGTTTGCATCGTTATCTTGTTTTATTTTGTAAACTGTGCCAACTACCTCCATTATATACCTGAGTATAGCCATTCGACTTTAAAATACTTTTCGCTGAAGCACTCCGCATTCCCGATGCGCAACACGTGATAATTGGTTTGCTTTTGTCTTTCAACTTTCCCAGATTATTATTCAATGCATCCACTGAAATATTCATGGAACCTTTTATATGCCCACCGGCATACTCGCCTTTGGTTCGCACATCCAATATTATAGCGCCTTGTTTTACCAGTTCGGCATAATTAACGCTGGGACCTATTCCGAATAATTTTTTTAATGTGTTTATCATATACTTAATTTGCTTGCGATTGATAAAAATTAACATTCAACCACGACCCTGCATTGCAGCAATTTATACCTTGTTGCGATAATATACTATGTGCCACGCCGCTTCTTCCTCCCGACGCACAACACAATACCAGCGGTGTTTTAAGTGCGGCTATTTCATCCATTCTGTTTTGTATTTCAGGTAATGGAATATTTATGGAGCCTGCTACATTGCCACCCATAAATTCATCGGGTGAGCGCACATCAACGATCGTGCCTTGTTTTTCTTTTATAATTTTTTCGATGTCCATTTTTTGATTTAAAGTATTAGAATGTGATTCGTTGTGAATTGTTTTTGGAAATTAAATATTGATTTACCAGGCTCTTTAGCTAACCACCGGGTAACCGATGAGTTCAAGTTTTTGAGTGATAGCATGTCTCTCTATTTGGTCGTAAGTTACACTTACCGTATTGCTTTCAATCGATACGTCAAGCACGCCTTCGAGTTTTAGTAATTCATTTTTGATGGTTGAAACACATCCACCACACTTGATATTAGCTACTGTAATTTGGTCTGTATTCATTATTGCTTTTTAAAGGTATTTAATAATAATCCTCCCATAAGAGCCCCATAAACAGTGCTATTGAAAGGTTTTGAGGTGATGGCACAAGTACCACTGGCGCATCCTACAAAATAGTAGTAGAGATATCCTCCTATAGCTCCAAGAAGTACCCCCAAGATGGTTAGCTTATGTTTTAAAATAATACTCATTCTAAACGTTTTTTTAACGGTTTAATTGCTGTGATCGTAAGATCTTATTTCTTAAATCAGGATGCAAAATTAATCCTTTGTAATAATATTTACTGTTACTTTTGTTACAGGATTAAAACATTATATCTTTATTCCAATATAGCGTATTATATCGGCATTGCCTTGGTGGTAGTTTCCTTCATTTAAAATCGTTTTTGAGGTTTCTAGTAAGGTGGTCTTTAAGGTTATAAAATCGTTGCTTAGCATCTCTTCAGTATATAACATACTTAAATCCTTAGGCCCACCCGATGTGTTTTTAAGCTGCATTGGATTAAATGCTTCAAGCAATAAAATTCCTCCTGGCTTTAACCACTTGATCATCTTTCGATGAATATTCCTCCTGATTTCGATGGGAAAGTGAGAATAAATTAAAGCAATGACATCAAAAGATTCTTCCGGATAGGTTACTGTCTTTGCATCCGAAACGTGGTAGGTGATGGATACTTGTTTTTCAGCAGCAAGTTGCATGGCTTTTGTTTTCCCCTCCTTACTAAAATCGAATGCCAGGGTTTCCCAGCCGAGTTGTGCCGCGCATACCGCATTTCTACCTTCACCTTCGCAGGGAAATAAGATTTTTCCGGAAGGAATTGTTTCGAGTTGCGCGGAGAGAAATTGATTCGGGCCTATCCCGTATACATATTCAGAACTTCGGTAACGTTCATTCCAAAAATTTTCCATCCAAGTTAATCTCTATTTATTGATAATAATACGGAATAAATACACTTTAAAAAAGTGTTAGCCCTCCATCGATAATGGAGGGTATGGCGTTTACGAGCCCTACCATCTTCTTACACGACTATCATTTTACGGTGAGGTTTAGGACTACTTCTCTTCTTTTTTCTTGGTAGAAATGCCGAATGGCAGATAGAGTGGGCAAAAACTCATAAAACTGGTGAGAATGAAAATACCGGAAAAAACGAGCAGTGTGATGGCTGCCGCACCGCTGATTTGCTCCGTACAATATAATCCGGCAATTACTAAAGCAGCAAGAATTCTTGCGATTCGGTCAAAGGTTCCCATGTTTGGCTTCATTGGTTTGAGGTTTTAAAGGTTAAGATTATTTAGACTGCAAAAATCGGAATATTAAATGATCAAAAGGTTACTTTTGTTACATAAAGAAAAATTAATCCTTCATATCTCACTTCTGCGTTAAGATATAGGTTAAAAAAAGCCAAAGCAAACCTTTGCACAGAAAAAAAACAAATCCGCCAATGCCAATATTTTTCAACCAGCCTTTGTAGTCTTTTTTCGTCGATTTTTGAGTCTCTTCCACGTTGTATAAACCGTGAGGAAGTGCAAATTGTTTTTGTACTTCCTCACGTAAATAAGTATTAATGAGAAATATTTTCGTGCTTTAGCTCCTTCATCACCGCTTCGATATCAACCCCTAAGCCTTTGGCAATAGCGGTGCCTAGTATATAATCGGCACGAAAGAAATGACATAACTGCCGGTTTATGATCAGATCTTTTTTCGCTCCAATAATACCGCTCATGGCACCCACAATATTAGCTACCAGATTGTGTCGGTCGTAATCGTTCATGGCCTTATTGAATAGCAATCCGGGTTGAGTATAGTGGTCATCGTCGTTTTCATTTCGATCGAACCAATCGGCTATATTCGATTCTAACGGCATCGGTTGTTCCTTGTATTTTTCGTCCACTACAATCGAATCAAAACTATTGGGTCGATAGTTTGCATCGGAACCGCCATTTTCGCCCGTTTGCATCTGACCATCGCGTTGGTAATTGGCTACCATGTAAGGACATTGGTTTACAGGAATATTTTCATAGTTTGCCCCCAACCGATAACGGTGTGCATCGGGGTAGGAGAGAAGTCGTCCTTGCAACATCTTATCCGGCGAATAGCTAATTCCATCCACCACATGAGCAGGCGCAAAGGCCGATTGCTCTACATCGCGAAAGTAATTATGAGGTATTTGATTTAATTCCATTACGCCCACATCGATTAAAGGGAATTCACTATGCGGCCATATTTTTGTTAAGTCAAATGGATTCCATCGAAAGGTTTTTGATTCTTCTTGTGTCATCACTTGAATTTTCACATTCCATTGTGGGTATTCTTTTCGTTCAATGGCTTCTACCAAATCACGCTGAGCATAATCTGGATCGATGCCGCGAAGATCGCTCGCATCTTGTGCCTTGAAGTTCTTTATTCCTTGTGCCGTTTTAAAATGAAACTTAACCCATACCTTCTCATTGTTTTGATTGATAAGAGAAAAGGTATGACTACCATATCCATTCATGTGACGATAGGAAAATGGGGTTCCCCGGTCGCTCATCAAAATCATCACCTGATGCAGGCTTTCCGGGTTTAAACTCCAATAATCCCACATCATGGTAGGGCTTTTGCAATTTGTTTTCGGATCACGTTTTTGGGTATGAATGAAATGGGAGAACTTCTTCGGGTCCTTAATGAAGAAAACAGGGGTGTTGTTTCCAACTAAATCCCAATTTCCATCCTCGGTGTAGAATTTCATCGCAAACCCACGAGGGTCACGCTCGGTGTCAGCACTACCTTTTTCTCCACCAACGGTACTGAAACGAAGAAACAGTTTCGTTTCTTTTCCAATTTTGGAAAATATTTTCGCTTTTGTATATTTTGTAATATCATGGGTAACCGTAAACGTGCCGAAAGCACCCGATCCTTTGGCATGCACTACTCTTTCCGGAATGCGCTCCCGGTTAAAATGGGCCATATCTTCGTGTAGAAAATAGTCTTGTAGCAGAACAGGACCTCTATTTCCAACCGTCATCGAGTTGTCAAATTCGGTGTAGGGACGTCCACTTGCGGTGGTTAATTTTTTATTTTCCATGTTGAATTAATGATAATTTAGTTCTGCAAATATCAGGCTTTTTAGTTATCATTCTAATTGATATTATCTATATTTGCATAGATAATATCAATAATTATGAATTTACAACAACTCCACTACATTATTGCTGTCGATACGCAACGCCATTTTTTAAAAGCAGCTGAATCATGTTTCGTTACTCAGGCTACCTTAAGCATGATGGTTCATAAATTAGAAGAAGAGTTAGGGGCGAGACTATTCGACCGGAGTAAACAACCGGTAAAACCAACGGAGATTGGTATCAAAATAATTGCACAAGCCCGTCGTATTGTAGCCGAAGCGGCTCGGTTAAAGGAGCTGGTAAATGACGAAAAAGGGGAAGTACGCGGGGAACTGCGTATTGGTATTATTCCTACCCTTGCACCCTATTTGCTTCCGCTCTTCTTAAACGAATTTTTAGGGGCTTATCCTAAGGTGAAATTGATCATCAGTGAGCATACCACCAACACCCTTATTGCTCGGTTAAAGAGTGGTAACTTAGATGCTGGAATTTTAGCAACACCGCTGCATGATTCAACGTTAAAAGAACAGGTGCTTTTCTATGAAAAGTATTTTTTATATGTTAATAGTCAGGAGAAAGGATTTAACAAACAGTATGTGGTGCCATCCACCATCGACATCAATAGGCTTTGGCTCCTGGAAGAAGGGCATTGCATGCGGTCGCAAATATTAAACTTCTGTGAGCTGAAAAAGCAACACGAAGCACAGGAGAGGCTGCATTATGAAGCCGGTAGCATTGAGTCGCTTAAAAATCTGGTGGAGAAAAATTTTGGTATTACCATTATTCCCGAGTTGGTCATATTTGATTTAAATGCCTCGCAAAAAAAACGTTTACGCAGATTTAAGTCACCTACACCCGTGCGAGAAATAAGCATGGTAACCCATCGCGATTATATGAAGAAAAAATTAATTGAAGCCTTAAAAGCAACCATCCTCAACGTCATTCCGGAGCCGATGAAGAGTGCCAAGAGAGTTCAAATTATCGAGCTTTGAGCTGGATTATTTTTATGATTTTAACCGGGCAATTTTGAGCTGCAAGCCGATTCGCCTCCAGTTCATGATCAGCAACCACGGCCACATAGAATCCTTTTTTTTCAATGCCTTCCACCAACGTACACTTACCATCTTTCTTTGAAACGCGCCAACGATAGTCGGCGGCCTCTACACAAGCATTGCATCCGATACACTTAGCCCTCTGTTGTGAAATTTGAATCACGAATTTTCAGTGATTAATTTATATAGTTTGTCGGAGGGCCTGATTTTCCCGTTTACCGCTAGTGTGAAAATATCTCCTTTGTTTACACTGGATGCAGGTAATCCGTCGATTCTCAATGCTTCTACTTTCATCTGCATATAACCGGTGGTAGGTCCCGAAATCATCACTTCGTCGCCTACGGCTAAACTGTGTGATTCGCATTTGAATTCTCCTATATTGGCTTTCTCAAAATACTTCAACCCCTTGGCTAAGTAGATTTTTTTCTTCGATGCTTTCGATCCATTTTCATTGTTCCACTCGCCCATTTTTCGCCCCAGGTAATAACCATCCCAAAACCCTCGATTAAACACCGTAGCCAGCTCCTCTTTCCAAAGTGCAATTTTTTGAGGTGTATAGGTGCCTTCTAAGTAAGCGTTGATGGCCTCATGATAACATTTGGTAACCGTATGAACATAATCAACCGATCGGCCCCTCCCTTCTAATTTAAGCACACTCACACCGGCATCTAATATTTTGTCAATAAATTCAATCGTGCACAAATCTTTAGCCGACATGATAAATTCATTGTCAACCTCGAACTCCATTCCATCTTCCTGGTCAGTTACAATATAACTTCTTCGGCAGTTTTGTATGCATGCACCCCTGTTGGCAGAGGCGAAATGCGAATGCAAACTCAAATAGCATTTCCCCGAAACGGCCATACATAATGCACCGTGGGCAAATATTTCTAATTCAATCAGCTTCCCGGAAGGGCCTGTTATCGTTCTTCTTTTTATTTCTTTGCTAATCTCTGCTACTTGTTTTAAACTTAACTCACGCGCCAATACGACCACATCTGCAAAATTCGCATAGAATTCTACGGTATCTATATTCGACACGTTGGCTTGTGTGGAGATATGTATTTCCATCCCCACTTTCTTAGCGTAGTTCATCACCGCATGATCGGCGGCGATAATGGCTGTCACCCCATTTTCTTTCGCCGCATTTACAATCGTTTTCATTAAGTTAATATCGTGGTCGTACAATATCGTGTTTAAGGTGAGATATGTTTTTATATCGTGTTCTTTTCCAATTTCGGCGATGCGTTTTAAGTCGTCAATGGTAAAATTATTACTCGAGCGAGCGCGCATGTTTAACTGCTCTACACCAAAATAAACGGCATCGCAACCGGCATGAATGGCTGCCATTAATGATTCGTACGACCCCGCAGGAGACATCAGTTCTATGGAACGTTTCATCTTATTTGTTGTGTTCTTGATTTTGAATTCGAATCGACTCTTCATGAATTAAATTAAAAATAGACGTTAGAAAATTGGGGTCAACACCGAATCCCTCATTCTCCATTAATCGGTTTTCCAGTTGCCTGTTCCATTGGTTTAAGTCGATCACCGGTAGCTGGTTTTGTTTTTTCAAATACGACATCTGTTTGGATAATTCCATTCTTTTATGTAATAAAATCAGAATGTTTCTATCCATAGCCTCAAAGTCCTCTCGAATGGATTGAATGGGTGTGATTTTCATTTTGCAAAGGTACTGATTTATACTAGTAAACCTTTTAAAGCACAAGCTCAACGAACGTCTCAGGATACCAGTGTAATTTTATTTCTTCCTAATTGCACCAAGCCGAGGTCTTCCATTTGTTTAAGTAACCGGGAAACAACAACACGGGCGGTACCCAACTCATTGGCGAGTTGCTCGTGCGTTACAATTAAGGTATGGCTTTGTATTAACTCGCATTTTTTCTTAATGAAATCGAGTAGTCGTTCGTCCATCTTTTTAAAGGCTACGGCATTCACCACCTCTAATAATTCTTCAAATCGTTTATGATACAACCTAAAAATATAATCAAGCCACTGAGGATATTCCCTAATTAACATACTTACCTTATCTATCGGAATAAATAGAATATGACAATGTTCCTCTGCAATGGCTTTTACCTTACTGGTATCATTATGCATCCCTCCTAAAAACGACATAATACAGCTTTCTCCCGCTTTAATATAATAGAGTAAAATTTCTCTTCCATCATCGTCCAATCGCATCACACGAATACTTCCACTTACCACGATTGGAATTGAATTGATATGCGCGTTGTCGTCTAATATGATATCTCCTTCCGAGAATGCTTTGGCAATGCCATATTTCACTAACTTTTCTTTTAGTTCAGGCAAGGCTTTAAATTCCGTTAAATTATCTAATTCCATGGGGCAAAGATAGGAGAAGGAAAGGAATCCTTCGATTCCTTCTGTTTTCGGTTGGAAGTTTAAAATAGGTATGGTATACAAAAAGAAGTTAGCTCGTGTACTTTCTCTTTCTCACGGCGGTATTCACCAATCCGAAGAGTATTACCACGATAAGCGGAACGACAATATTAATGAGTTGCCATTGGGTTCGTTCTTCCTTTACTTTATCTTTATTCAATAAGCGTAAAGCAATTTTACGGTTACGAAGTTCCAAGATACCACTGTCGTCGCACAGGTAGTCGATGCAATTCAAGACAAATTTTTTGTTTCCGAAAGTTTGTCGGCTAAAACCATCATATCCTAATGGATATACCTTGCCGGTTGCTTTGCTATAATGATTTCGGATGATATCACCATCGCTCACAATAATCATCTTATTATGCTCTACTTTTTCAATAAATTTTAACGCCGTACTCACGGTATCATTTATTTTTCTGTTTAAAAATACCGACTCAAATATGCCTTCAAGTAAAACAGCCACGGGCTGGTCGGGATGATTAAAACTACTGGACACTGTTTTTTCATTGATTATTTTTAAATCAACGAATGCCGGAGAGGAAATGGTTTTCGAATGTGGCGACGATTGCAATAACACGGTTTTTGTGTTTCTGTTGTTCGTTGTTAGGCTCATACTACTCGAAAACTGCCCCCATACGAAGTCTAAATTTTTCACAATCGGGTGGTCTGCTGCAGAACCAAGTAATGGGTAAAAGAGCCAATTGACGAGGGTCTTATTGCCTTTCCCATTCTCTGTATTGGCTAATATGGGAGTTGTATTACAACTTAAATCCTGTATGAGGTCATTATTTAATCGTACCCCGTATTTAAAAAGCTGGTCTTCTAAATTAAGTTCATAAGGGATGGATGTGAATGATAATTTCTCGTTTCTCGTGCTATCCATATCCGCTATCATCGGGTCGATGAACCATAGTATCTTTCCACCATTCATCACATATTGATCCAATTTGTATTTATCATATTCGGTAAATCGGTGCGTTGGTCGAGCGATGACAATGCCTGCATATTCTTGCAGTCGATCAAGGGTTTGCATGGTCATATCCAATCTCTCCACTTCATAAAAATCGGAAAGTTCACTCAAAATATCGGCTACTTCATATTTTCCCAATTCGCCATGACCAATTAAAAAAGCAAGCTTCTTTTTATTGATACTCGTGCATTTTCGTAACACATTACACAATTCAAACTCTATATTTTCAATCGCTCCGTTTATTTCTTCTGTATTTTCTTTTTCATCATCAAAAGGCGAATCACGCAAAATAAAGTTGACGGGTATTTCTTTGCCTTTGTACGTGAAAACAGCACAAGGAAACAGCAGTTTGTATTCGAGTTGATTGTCGCCTTGAACCTTCACATTCTTTGGTGTCAACCCTTTAGCTAAATATTGATCAACAACATCTCGTTTTGCTTTTTCATCCAACCCGTCGATGGGATTATTGAATGAATAAGAAATGGGGTTTTTTGCATATTGATTGAGTTCGTTCAAATAATCACCAATAGCAATTTTTAATCGCTCATAATTGGCCGGTAGATTCCCTTCTAAATAAATTTTCACCGAGAGCTCGTCATCCAATCGCTCTGCCATCCGAGCGGTTGTTTCCGACAACGTAAAACGTTTTTCTTGTGTTAGGTCAAAACGATGATAAAAAATGGTGCTCAACCAATTAAACACAACCAAAACAGCAAGCAGAAGAGCCAACTCCAATTTAGAACTATATTTTATGCTACGTTTTTTCAAGATTTCAATACAAGATATAAAATTATTTCCGGCTTTCTAATTTCGCTTTGGTGAACCATAGGAACATTAACGTGGTACTTATAAAATAAATCAAATCGCGGGTGTCGAGTACCCCTCTGCGTATCGACTGGTAATGCGCGTTAATGCCAATCCATTGTACGTAATAATCAATACCGCTAAACCAGCTTACTTCACCAATTAAATCAAAGGCTATGTACATTACTAAACAAAAGAAAAACGATAACATAAAAGCCACGATGGAGTTATCGGTTAGTGAAGAGGAGAATAATCCAATACTTACATAAATACTGCCAAGCCATAATAAACCGATATACGACCCCCAGGTAGCGCCGGTATCGATATTGCCCACGGGGTCGCCAAGTTGGTAAATGGTATAAAAATAAATCAAGGTTGGCAACAGTACCAGAGCCACTAAAACCAATCCGGCAAAGTATTTGCCGAAAACAATTTGAAAGTCGGTGAGTGGTTTCGTGATGAGAATTTCTAATGTGCCCGCCTTCTTTTCATCACTAAAACTTCGCATGGTGATGGCGCTAATTAAAAAAATAAAAACAGCGGGTGCCCAGAAAAATAAAATATCAAGGTTGCTGTATCCCAACTCGAAAGTATTGTTTTTAAATACCCATGTTAACAGCCCGGTAATGATTAAAAATACAATGATTACGATGTAGGCAATGAGCGAGCTAAAGAAGCCCCGAATTTCTTTTAAGAACACCGATTTCATTTGATTAGATTGGGGTTTGTTAGTGCTTTAAAAATATCCTCCAAACTTTGTTGCTCCAATTGCATATTGATGATGGCCGCCCCGGTTGGTGCTATGGCAAAAAAAAGTTGCTCTCTTAGGTCGGTCCGGCATTCTACTTCATATTTATTGGTTCCTATTCGTTTTGCTCGTAGCACGCCGGGTACCTCTTGTAATAATTTCAATTCTATTTCCTTGTTTAACTGAACGATAATAATCGTCTTGGTCTTTCCTGAATCTTGAAGATTTTGAACTTTATCGTTCGCAACAATAACACCTTTATTAATGATGATTACTTTATCGCAAAGTGCAAGTACCTCTTGCATAATATGGGTGGAAAGAATCACCGTTTTGTCTTTTCCAAATTCTTTGATTACATTTCGTATTTCTACAATTTGATTTGGATCCAAGCCAGAGGTTGGCTCATCGAGTACTAATACCTTTGGGTCATGCAAAAGCGCCTGTGCCAAACCTACTCTTTGTCGGTAGCCTTTGGAGAGCTGTCCTATCTTTTTTTTATATTCGGCGGTTAGCCCTACCTTTTCAATAATATCTTTTACACGCTCTTCCTTTTTGTTGAGTTTAAAAATTCCTGCGCAAAAGAGCAGATATTCTTTAACATATACATCCAAGTAAAGTGGGTTATGTTCGGGCAGATAACCGATATTTCTTTTTACTTCTAAAGGATTTTGTTCTACATTATAACCCGCTACCCAACTCTCTCCAGAAGTAGGAGGGAGGAAACCGGTTAGCATTTTCATAGTGGTTGATTTACCCGCACCGTTGGGGCCTAAAAAGCCAACGATTTCGCCTTGTCCGATTTCGAAATTGATGGAATTAACAGCTACCTGCTCTCCAAAAACCTTTTTTAAATTTATTACTTTTACCGTCACAATAATGAGAGTGTAAAAATAGGATTTTAAATTACAAATTACAAGTGACTGAAAATTTGAACCTTAGATTTTTTTCTGAGGTATCTTTTGGCACCAAAGCGCCATTGGTTTTTTATCGGCATTCGTATAGCAAAATAAATACCATTCGCCCCCGTCGGTTAGCTTGAGTTGCTTTTTCACTTCTTCGGGTTTCCAGAAAAAATTACGACAGCTAATATTGGCTTTGATCAGTTGTTGCTCTTGAGCGAACTTTTGAAGGATTTGCTTTTTGTAGGGTAATACGGCCTTTATTTCAAAAAAACGGCCCAATAGTGCCTCTTCTAAAAAATCGGTGGTGAAATAAAATCCATTCGGGTATAACACGCGTAAATTTTTCAGGGAGGAGTATTCCATACACAATTTGCTCTTCACTAAAGCCATATTCGGCTCAAACAAATATTTCAGTGGGCTCGAAAGCAGCGGTTTTACATCGATTTTATCGGAAGTAAAGGTGGTGGGTGGTTCCCCGTTTAAGTTGGTGGCTTTATATCTTGTTTTTTGTTCTCCCGATTTTATACAGAGGAGGATCTCCTTCATCTCATTTTGTAATGATATACAGTGCAACTCATCTATATTAGGACTGAAGCTTTTGACAATAGCAATGATATCCATCATGGGTGATAACTTGATCCATACCGCTGCCGCCATTCCAAGCAAGTGGTTTTTTAATTCAATAACGTTGGGGGTGCATTGTTCGATGTCAAATAACTTCCGGTTGGAACCGGGGCGCCGGTCAGGATCGACATAGATGACATCAAATTTTCGAGTGCCCGATTTAATAAAATCTTCCAGTGTGGTGTTAATAATTTCAGCCTTAATCTGATGTTGTGAAAAATTATGTTCTAATATTTCGGCATGTTGCCTATTGGCTTCCAAACAACAAATATGTTCAACGTTTCTACCGATATAAAAAGCATCGATACCCAATCCGGCCGTGGCATCGAGTAACCGACTGCCTTTAATAAATTGTGCTTTAAATTTTGCTACTTCCTCATGGGTACTTTGCTCGTAAAGTTTGGGTGATAAGATGGTGGTGGCGATACAAAATGAAGGGATTTTTTTTCTTGCTTTTTGCCGTAGCTCAATTTGTTGCGTTATCGCGGTAAGATCGAAACCTACTTTGGAAGAAAACCTCAAGGAAAGCGTAGAAGCCTTCTCATGGGCATGAAGTGTAATAAATTCCTGTATTTCCGGCAATGCAATGAGGGCAGAGAGCGGGGAATTGTTTTTCACAGATATTATTTAGAGGCCACAAAGTAATATTCTTTCCGCGCGAAAAACTTGTTGCCAAATTCCTCAAAAGTTAGCGGGGCCTTATTTCCTACAAAGCCTTTCAGTGTGTAAATTTGATATCCCAATTGGATATGTAAAAGTTCGTACATCTCTTTTGGCAAAATGCCATAATAATCGCTAGCCCCTCTGCCATGTTCAAAAACAAGTAAGGGCATACAACGTTTGAGGGTGTTTATTGAACCTTCTAAGACCTGAAATTCAGCCCCTTCTACGTCTATTTTTATCAAGTCAATGGGTTGGTCTTTGGTAATAATATCATCAAGTAAAGCCATCTGTACTTTAATTATTTCCAGTTCTACTTCCTCTGTGTCGTATTCTCGTTCTTGAAATCCACTGTAGGCAGGATTACTTTTAACAAACGTGAAATTAGATTCACCAGTATGTTTACTTAATGCTAAATTAAATAGTGAAACATTTTTATTGTCTTTGTACTTCTCCACTAAATCAGCATAAAAAGAAGGTAGTGGTTCGAAGGCCGAATGATGACCAGCCGGTGCATATTTTAGAAACAAATCAAGTATTTCTCCTTTGTGGCATCCAATATCAATGGCGTTACTACCCGGTTTTAGTATTTTTTTAAGGATCTCTTCCGTTAATCGATCGTACTCAATATTTTTGGTTAGATCGATTTTAAATTTAATTAAAAATTTACGTAGTTTTTCTTTAAGGCGTTGCATAGTACTCATTTTAAATGTTTTTATTCATTTATTTATTCAATAAACGGTACGCAATAGTACGGAAATTTTAAATAATTAGCTTATTTTGCAGCGACTAATTTGAAATTTGATGGATATCTTTCAAACGATTACGTTTTTGGTGGTTTTGTGTGCGATATTAGGGTATATCAATATTCGATTTCTTAAATTACCACATATTATTGGATTGCTTGTTTTGTCGATTGTTACTTCTATTAGCTTGTGGGTTTCTGCCCATTGGTATCAAGTAAACGTCTCACTAAATATTTTAAACGCCATCAATCAAATTGATTTTAGTAAAGTGCTTTTAAAGGTGATGCTTTGTTTCCTGCTTTTTGCTGGTTCATTTCACACCAATGCAACGGCTATAAAGAAGGAAATTAAATCAATCTCTATTCTTGCATTGTTCGGTACTTTAATATCCACTTTCTTGGTTGGCAGTTTGCTTTTTTTTGTTATAAAGCCACTCGGCATTAACATCCCCTTAATATATTGTTTTTTATTTGGTTCCCTTATTTCTCCCACCGATCCGATTGCTGTGCTTGGCATAATAAGTAAATCACGAATTCAGGAGCGAATAAAAACTAACATTATCGGAGAATCTTTATTTAATGATGGCGTTGGAATTGTTATTTTTATATCCATCTCTGAGGTTATCGAGCAAGGCGTCGATTCCTATTCCTTCTCCAAAACCATCATGTTGTTTATGCAGGAGGCCGTTGGAGGAATACTGCTTGGCGCCTTACTTGGCTACTTAGCCTATCGACTTTTAAAGTCTATTGATAACTATGAAGTAGAAATTATAATGACACTTGCGTTGGTCATGGGAGGGTATCTTATAGCCGATAGGTTGCATGTTTCAGGGCCGCTGGCGATGGTTGTTGCCGGGTTAATTATTGGTGGGGATAATTTACGAACTCGTGCCATGAGTGACTCAACCTTTGTTTATATGGATAAATTTTGGGAGTTGATCGATTTGGGTTTAAATTCAATTTTGTTTGTGCTTATTGGACTGCGTTTTACGATGCTTGATTTTACTTGGGATTTGTTTCTTCTTGGTTTGCTTTCTATTGGCCTGGTATTACTCGCTCGAATGGTCTCTGTTAAATCATTGGCTTTAATCTTTAAAAAACAATTGGCGGCCAATCATAAAGAGCAGTTCGTGTTGGTATGGGGAGGCTTAAGAGGCGGTCTATCGTTAGCTATGGCCTTATCAATATCCTCATTGGAGGTAAGAGAGCCGATTATTTTTATTACCTACTGCACCGTGCTTTTTTCAATTATCATTCAAGGACTTACGATAGGAAAAATCGCCAATAGCTAAGTTAGCTCATGCTTTGGTTGGATTTTTTTAGGAAGCTGCAGAAAAGAAAACTTTGAAGCGTATCAAATGGCGTCAGATGATTTTCTTCGATGCATTTTATCCGTTGAAATGATGACTCAAAGCGATACGACATACTGGCCTCGTTATATTGTTTTATTTCCAATCCGCTGCATTTTGTTGGCCCTTGCTCTGAAAAGGTGCCGAGAATTAAGTACCCATCTTTTGCTATTGCTTCCGATGCGATAGAAACGTATTTATTGATCTGTTCGTCGTTGGTGAGAAAATGAAACGCCGCTCGATCGTGCCAGAAGTCAAATTTAATGGTAGGATTAAAGTCAGTGATGTCGGATACGATAAACGTCACATCTTTTGCTCTATCACCCAACCTTTTTTTGTTCTCTCTATTGCCTGAGCAGAGATATCAAGCAGGAAAACATGGGTATAGCCTTTGTTCAAGAGCGCGTCAATAAAGGTACTATCGCCTCCTCCTACATCAATAATATGGGCATCGAGTGGCAAATTGAATAACTCAATAAAAGCGATGGAAGTTTTTGGGTAGGATTGAAACCAGCTTACCTCATTTTCTTGTTTTGTTGTAAACACGGTATCCCAGTGTTGTTTTAAATTACTCATGGCTATAATTAATAACAGGAAGTCGTGTATTGGTATGGGTTTTTATTCTTTTATGAATTTTAAAATGAAAACCTCAGTTTCTGCCTCTTTTCTACGTAAATTGATGACGGTTGGCATGAAACGTAAAAAATAGATGCCTTTGCTTAAGCTGGAAACATCGGCTATTACTGGCCTAAATTCGGTAATATGTTGTTCCAGTACAAGTTGCCCAAGGCTATTCATGAATTGAATTTTAGCTTCATCGAATGGCTTTATAGATTGTAAAAGCAACTGTTCCTTGACAGGATTTGGAAAAACAGTAATGCTTTTGTTTTGGTTAATGCTCGTGATGCCAAGCGTGTTTTTGAAGCTTATATCGAAAACCAGATCCGTTTTATCCGTGTTGTTATTTTTATTTATAATCTGATATCGGATAACCGAGCGGCCATCGAAATCATGGGTTTCAACATGGAAACCAAGGAAGCATAAGGTATCGTTAAATCCGAAATCCTTCACAAAACATCCCGATGGTAATAAGTCATTCCTGCAATCGCCATTGAAGCACGACGTTATCAACCATCGGCTATCAACCGAATCGGAGATCTTATTCCAGCAATAATCATCGGCTTTGTAAATGCCGGTTTTAAAGAATATCCTTGTTTCTAAATACATTAAATTATTCGACGAATTTAACTGTAGGGTATTTCCATTGGTTAAATTTATTTGAGCCGAAGTGGTGCCGATGGAAATAAAATAAAGGAATAGGAAACATAAAATGGCTGACACCCTTTTTAATCCGGTAAAAGGTATGTTTTTAAGTAGGGCAGTATAATAAAACATTCTTTGTTGCTCCTGTTGGGTTTATTTGCAATTTAATATTCCAGGTCCGATACACTATCGGCTGGTTATTATAACATGCTTTATGCAAAGATAATCGTATCGATTGATATGGCACCTATGCTACACGGGCAATTTACTTGTACTATTTTTGTTATTGGTAAATTACCAACTTCATGCTAACTTTGCAGTTCATAAATATTAAAGACAACAACTCACCTTGGCCATAGATTGGAATAAAGATTATTACGCTATTTTACACGTTCCTCGTTTCTCCTCCATTTCAGAAATAAAAATTTCATATCGAAGTTTGGCGAAAAAGTTTCATCCGGATATGAATCCGGGAAATAAGGCGTCGGAAGAAAAGTTCAAAGAAATAAACAGCGCCTATGATATTTTGAGCGACGAGCAGAATAAGATTATCTACGATGAAAAGTTACGTAACCCTTTCGCACGCCAACAGCAGCAATTTAATAACCAACAACGGTCTCAATACCAACAATATCAGCAAAGTCAATACGAAGAGTATTTAAGGCAGCAACAACGAGCACAAGAGTTTCAACGTAATCGACCTACCGCATCAGGTAAAAATAGCTATGATATAAGTCCGTGGCGAATTATTTTTATTGTTCTCATTATTATTAATTTACTTCGCACGTGTACCCATCTGCCGTTAATTCCTTAACCTTTGGATTGATGGATAGGATGCGCTCAATTTAAAATAAAATATTACAACCTACGTGGCTCCTAACGAACTTGATTTTGATTTAAACGAACGCTCCACGTATTTTGTTGATGTGTTACTGCCGCTTTATTTGCCAAAAGCATATACCTATCGGGTTCCCTTCTTACTTAATGAAAAGTTAGAAGTTGGAAAAAGGGTAGTGGTTCAGTTTGGAAGTAGGAAAGTTTACGCCGCCTTGATTGTTAAAATTCATAGCACACCTCCAAAAGAATACACCGCCAAATATATCTACGATATACTGGATGAATATCCGGTTGTAAATGAAATTCAGCTAAAACATTGGCACTGGATGGAAGAATATTACCTATGTACTTTGGGTGAAATAATGGATGCCGCTTTACCCGGTGGTTTGAAATTAGAAAGCGAATCGAAAATATATCTTAACCTGGAAGCAAATTTCGAGTACGGTGATCTCGACGATAAAGAATACTTGATTGTCGAAGCGCTGGAAATTCATAAAGAGATTACCATCAACCAAGTAAGTGAGTTACTGCGTATTAAAAGCGTTATCTCAATCATAAAAAGGCTTTATGACAAAGGCGTTATTCTTATTCGAGAGCAAATTAATGAGACCTATAAAGCCAAGAAGCAAACCTGTGTGAGATTTTCGGCGCAGTTTATAGGTGATGAACCGGCATTACATGAACTTTTTAATAAACTGGAAAAAACGCCCAAACAGCTGGAAATCATTATGTCGATGATGGCTGCCTTTAAGGGAACTGAAAATATTCCTAAAAAGGCCCTGCTGCTTATGAGTAAAAGTAGCGATAGCACCTTAAATACACTCATTAATAAAAAAATTTTAGAAGTTTATGAAATTGAAATCGATCGAATTTCTTATGATAATAGCACCACTGAAGAAATACAATTGATGCCAAATCAGGAGCATGCTTATGCTCAAATTAATCAACATTTCGAAACCAAAGAAGTGGTTCTGCTCCACGGCGTAACCAGCAGTGGCAAAACGCATGTTTATAGTAAACTCATTGAAAAGGCGATAACAGAAGGCAAACAAATCTTATACCTGCTTCCTGAGGTGGCTTTGACTTCTCAGATTATTCAGCGCATCGCAAAATATTTTGGCAACAGGGTATGCGTATGGCATTATAAATTCAGTGATTTCGAACGAGTTGAAATCTGGAATAAGATACGTAATGAAAAATTTCGAATTGTTATTGGAACACGTAGCTCCGTGTTTCTGCCTTTTCAAAATTTAGGATTGGTAATCATCGATGAAGAGCATGATCAAAGTTATAAGCAGATTGATCCATCACCACGTTATCATGCGCGCGATGCCGCTATTGTTCTGGCCAATTTGCATCATGCTAAAGTGTTACTTGGAACAGCTACTCCAAGTATTGAAACATATTATAACACCCATCAACAAAAATATGGGTTGGTTGAACTCAAGGAACGCTATGCCGGAATGCAGATGCCCGATATCAGCTTGTCGGATGTAAGCCAAAGCAACAGGGATAAAACATTGAGTTTCGATTTTACACCGACCTTGCTAGAAAAGATTAAAAGTGCGTTGCTTAAAAAAGAGCAGGTCATACTATTTCAAAATCGAAAAGGGTATGTGCCTCGAACCGAATGCACGAATTGCGGTTGGACACCCCATTGTATCAACTGCGATATAACGCTGACGTATTATAAAACACAACATATTTTGAAATGCCATTACTGTGGCTATAAGGCTAAGCCTGTCAATGTTTGTGCGGCTTGTGGGGCCACTCAAATGCGTTTGAAAGGCTTCGGAACGGAAAAAATCGAGGATGATTTAAAAACCTTACTTCCTACCATCAAAATCACCCGATTAGATTATGATACGACCCGGTCGAAAGAAGGACATTCCAAAATTATCAATGAATTTAAAAAAGGACATATCGATGTGCTGGTAGGTACCCAGATGGTAAGCAAAGGTCTTGACTTTGAAAATGTAAGCACCGTAGGCATTATGGATGCCGATCAAATTATTAATATCCCTGATTTCAGAGCCAATGAACGTGCGTTTCAGATGCTTACTCAAGTAGCAGGAAGGGCTGGACGTATGCACAAAACCGGGGAGGTAATTATTCAAACACGAAGGCCAAGGTCAGCTATTTTTCAGATCGTTATAGAAAATAACTTTCAAGCACTTTATTTATATGAGATGCAAGAACGGATGAAGTTTATGTATCCACCCTTCTCTAAAATCATTAAAATTACCGTCAAACATAAAGACGAGCAGGAAGCAAAACGTGGTGCCGTTGCCTTTGCTCAACTTCTTCGAAGCCAATTAGGCGAAACGGTCTTAGGCCCGGAAGCAAATTTTATACCTCGCATTCAAAATTTATATATTCAGTCGATCATTCTAAAAATACCCCATCAAACCGTATCCTTGAAATTAGCAAAACAATTCCTGAAAAACACATTGCACGATTTTGTCATTCAGAAAGAAAATCAGCGTTTAAGGTTTTATGTAGATGTGGATTCCTACTAATGGTTGAACGTTTGAAATCTATCAGATGTTTTTATCCTATTAAATTCATGTGATGATAATGGTAAATAAAACCACCAACAGGCATACCTTGTGGCCCGACAAGAAAACCCTCGATAATGGCTATGGTATGCTGATTTTATATTGTAATTACATATCGATCTGAATCTTCGCCCAACTTTTTTGCCAGTTCGTTTATTTCTTTTTTGAGTTCTATCATTTTTAATTCGCGGCCAACGACTAGTTTTTGGAATATTTCTAGTTCATCATTCCTTTTCTGTAATTCTTGTCCTACCGTCTTGCGCTGGGTGATATCATTTGAAACGCCTACCAAAAATTTATTGTTTGCATTATCGAAAAATAGTGTTTTACTCGTAATAAAAGTTCGTATTATGCCCTTCCCATCGGTAATCACTTCTTCGCTTATGAAATAATTTAGATAAGTTGACATTTAATAATGCCTACAAGTATTGCTTGTCCAGACGACAATAATCCAAGTCTGATTTCGACAATCAACAAAGATTTACAAAGCTTTTTGAATGATGTTGGACTTGAGGAAAATCTGTTTTTATCGAACAGATCAGTTGGGAATTCAATAAAACTTCTCGTTCCTATTTAATGAAAAAACGAACTGTAATCAAAGATCTTCTTGCCCCAAAACATCAAAGCGTCTTGCCCCAA
>CANNQU010000047.1 GCA_947507965.1 Bacteroidota bacterium | reverse complement strand
TTGAGAAAATGAAAGAACCGGAAGCCAAGTCTTATGAAACGTTAACCACCGGCGAGAAAAAGCAACTTTTTGACCATTTGGCAAAAGTTCACCCTGATTACCTTACCTATTTGCTATTGATGTACCATACTGCGCTGCGCCCAAAAGAGTTGGTATCCTTACAGGTATTTAATTATAGCGAAGATGAGGAGTGCTTTAAAATTAAACCGGATGAAACGGTACAAATAAAAAACGTCACGCATTCAAAGACGAAAACACAGAAAACACGTTATGTTGCCATTCCACCGGAAGCAATGGAGTTAATTAGAAAACTGAACTTATCGCAATACCCTTCCGATTATTTTATTTTTTCCAAAGACTTTAGACCGGGTGCCATAAATATCGACCGCAAGCGTGCCACCGAAATATGGGCTAAAGAAGTACAGGGAGTTCTGAAAATTGATAAGAAAATGTACGGATTGAAACACTTAGGTATGGACGACAAACTCGACCAAGGTACCAGTCTTGCTGCCATCCAAAGCCAAGCGGGACATACCACCCCGAAAATGACCGAAAAATACACACAGCGGTTAAAGAAAATCAGGCAGCAGGAGATTAAGGATAATAGTAAAGGTTTTTTGGAGGAATAGTGCATTGAAAGGGATTGCGATCGCGAAAATAAAATTATTAAATTGGAATCCTACCGATGAAGTATTGTCCAACAAGGTTTTCCGAATAAGTTAAAATAAAGTTTGTCAAAACCCTATCTTCGTACAAACTTTATGTCCACCAACAAGCACGCTACCATACGCTATAATTCATTAGACCGTTGTTTCAGTAACTTTGGTCGAAGATATTATATGGAGGATTTAATTGAAGCTTGTAATAATGCATTGTATGAGTTCACAGGAATAAAAAACGGAATTAAACGAAGACAAGTATTCGATGATATTAAATTTATGGAGAGTGAGCAAGGTTTCTCAATTCCATTGGAACATTATAAAGATGGGAAGAAAGTATTCTATCGATATTCCGAAAAGGGCTTCTCTATAAAAACCCAGAATATTAATGAAACTGAAGTCAAGCAATTGAAAGAAACGTTATCAATTTTGATAAGGTTTAAAGGGATGCCTCAATTTGAGTGGGTAGAGGAAATGTTAGTGAGGTTGGAATCAACTTTTGGTAATTCAGGCAGAAGCGAGGCATTTGTTGGCTTTGAACAGAATCCGTATTTAAAGGGCTTGCATTACTTTACCGAACTTTTTAACGCAATCCAATACAAACAAGTACTGGGTATCAATTATAAAGGATTTAAGCAAGTAAAAGCTGAAGATATTCTTTTTCATCCTTATTATTTAAAACAATACAATAGCCGGTGGTTTTTGTTTGGATTAAACGATAAAACGAAGTCAATTTCTAATCTTGCCTTAGACAGAATATTAAAGATAAAACCAATCACCAAAAAATATGTAATCAATGATACCATTGATTTTGAAGAATTCTTTGAAGATGCAATCGGTGTCTCAATTGATCCTAATAAAGAACCGGTTAAAATAATTCTTGAAATCGGTAAAGAGCTCTGGCCTTATATCGAAAGCAAACCAATACATGGCTCTCAAAAAGTCAAATCTAAAAATGATGAGTCAGTCACCATTCAACTCCATTTGCTTTTAAACTATGAACTTATTTCCCGCATTTTTTCACTTGGAGAAGGAATTAAAGTTATTGCACCTGAAGCATTAAAACAAGCCATTAAAACCAAGGCTGAAGCCGTTATGGGAAATTATTTATAACCTGTGCAGGTGTGTTGCACAGGTATGCTGCACCTTTGCTACGTTAATTTAATACGAGTAATATATGATAAAGGAGATGAAATTAGAAGATATAGATGCAGTTGGCGATTTAAAAAATAAGCTATGGAAAGCCTTTGATCTATTAAGAACAGAACCAGTTAGCTCTGTTGATTACGATATCGTTTTTTATTTCTTATTGTTACAAAAGTTCGGATTCTTAGATCAAGTAAAAACTCTTGAATCGAATCATTTAAGACCTTGGATATTGGATTGTGTACTCCAACCAGCCCATGATAATTCTGATCCATATTATGGAATGCGAAGTGTTTTTGAACCTATCCTTTATTCTATGAGCGATTCTGCAATTCATTCGATTTGTGATCTTATGAGTGGATTAAATCAACCTGTTCTATTAGGAAATTTCGCCGAAATATTCGATGATTTATATTTAAGGTATTTCAAAACTCGAAAAATATTTGGAGAAATATTTATCCCTTTCGAAATATCTTCTTTTATTTCTGATTTAACGAAAGTAAAAGAAGGTGAAACAGTTTATAATCCTTTCGCTGGGATTGCCTCAATTGGGGTCTCTCTAGATGAGAATGTAACTTATTACGGTCAGGAAAGCAACATCAAGGTATGGGCTTTGGGAGCACTTCGCCTATTGGCTCACGAGGCTCCAAGTAAATCTTATTTGACTCTTGGAGATCCCGTAAATCATTGGAATCCCTTCGCCAAGCGTTATGATGCTATAGTTTCATGCCCTCCTTTTAATGTAAGGTTAAGACAAATTCAAAATGGTCATATTGGAGAAATAAGGAGCATTGAGCATTTTTTGCTTGAAAATGGAATTAATGACTTAAAAATGGATGGTAAATTTATTCTGCTACTCCCATCTGGTTTTGCTTCCAGTGCCGGAATAAACCAAATTTACAGGCGATATTTAGTTGAGAAAGATTTAATTGATATGGCCATATCATTTCCAGGTGGTCTGTTATACAATACTTCCATTTCATTTTTGATTCTAGTTATTTGCAAGTCTAAAAAAGAAAAGGGCTCTGTCCTTCTGGTGGATGCGAGAAAGCATATTGAAGACTCTAATGGCGAAAAGCGTTTAAATGTCGATTCTCTTAACTCTGAAATTTTTGGAAATAAAAAGCTAGATCAGGTTCGACGCATTGCCAATTCAAAAATCGCAGAACTTAATTATAGTTTTAATTCATCTAGATATTTGTATGATCAAATAGAAGGAACAGCCTTGTCTGAATTATTTAATGTAATTCGTGGACAAAGAAATAATGAAGGCAGTGTTGGAAAGTTGATTCGGATTAGAGATATGAAAGATGACAAAATCGCATATCAGCTCGATACTCAGTTAATTGAAGATGCAGAAATTCCCAAACACGCCCAAAAGATTGAAGAATCTTGCCTTATATTGTCTTTGCGTTGGAAGTCACTCAAGCCAACCTATTTTAAATCTTCCGGGACGTCGATATATCTTACTAATGATGCAATAGCATTAAGAGTAAATGAAGAAAAGGTAGATATTGCCTATTTAATCAACGAACTTCATTCTGACTATGTTTTAGAACAAATTGACGCCTTTAGAAGCGGAGGTGTAATACCTTCAATTACCAAAGATGATTTATTAAGTGTAAAGATAGAACTCCCACTGCCAGAAATTCAACGTGCGAAGATAAAAGGTGTTATCGAGGTGTTTGCTGACAAAAAAAGAGAGGAACTAGCTTTCTTTAAGAAAATTCATGGACTTGAAAGTGAAATTATTGAGCAGAATTCCTATTTAAGACATTCTCTTGCAGGGCCAACATCAAATCTGAGAAGTTCTATCATAAATATTAGGACAATATTGAATGAATATGTTGTGCCGAGTTTCCCTGGAATTTTAAATTTGAAAGTAAATGATAACTATAAATTTACTTTTAATGACTACCTGACTTTTCTTGAACGGGATACCAAAGTAATCGATGCGGCGTTAAGTAAGCATCTGAAAATTGAAAACGATATTAAATCCAAGGCTTTAGTTCCAATAGAAATTGTAAGTTTTATTCAGAAATACATAAATGAATATCTCGAAAGAAAAGATTTAAATTTCAAAATTGAATTTTCACTCGATTCAGAAGTTTACAATGACAGCCATGGTGTTTTGCGCAAGGTGTTTATTTTAGGAAATTCAGATTTGTTATCAAGTATGTTTGACAATTTGATTGAAAATGCTGTCATGCATGCATTCGAAACGCCTGGAAACAATAGAATTGAAATCTTTTTAATGTATTATCCGAATGAAGATCGTGAATACAAAGAAGGGAAAGATCAGGTACAAATTTTGGTATCCAATACAGGCAAACCATTTGTAAGTGATGAAGCTTTATCTAACTTTTGGAAAAAAGGATCAAAGTCAGCTCTAAGTTCAGGCGATGGTTTTGGAGGTTGGTACATAGATGAAATTATTAATTACCTTGGTGGAAATTACGATATTATTGACGAAACAGGGGCAGAAGGATTTGAAGATTCTGATTTGGCTACCAGTTTTGAAATTAATTTTCCAGCTTTAAATTTCGAAAATTATGAAGAAGTATAATGTTATTTGGTTCGATGATAAATTTGAAACTCTGAATATTACCTATGAGAAGGCTTTTCTTAATGGAATAAACCTTATTGGTTTTACTAACGTAATGGAAGGTGTTCATGAACTAAAGCATAATATTTCCGATTACGATGCCGCTATTTTGGATGGGAATTTTTATCAATCACCTGAACAATCTGGAGATGAAATGGATGATACAGCAATGTTCAATGTTGGCCTTGAGATTGAGAAGCTCAGCTCGAAAAAGAAATTACCTTGGTTTATTCTATCAGGCGAAATGAACTTTACCAAAGAAAAAAACAAGTTCGCTCAAGGTTTTGACAAAAAAGTTTATAATAAACTTATTGTTGAAGACTTGGATTTATTATGGAACGACTTGAGAAAAGCAGCTGACCAACAACCTGAAACGCAAATTCGACATGAGTTCGCCAATGTTTTTGAAGTTTGTACCGAACAATATATTGGTGTTAGTGCCCAGAAACCATTACTTACAATTCTTAAAAGTTTAAAAGACCCAACACTTGATTTTGATGATGAATTGTATTTCACTCAAATCCGAATAATTCTCGAAGCGTTATTCAGATGTGCAAATAGAATTGGATTGCTTCATGATAAATGTATTCAAGGTGGCAAAGTTAATCTTACAGAATCGAGTTTATTTCTATCAGGAGAACAAACAAAACATATCGAGGTTTGGTGCAAAAAAGTGCATTTTCCGAAATTAATTTCTGAATCTGTGAAGTCGATTTTGTTTATCACAGGTGCAGCCTCACATACTGTTGATCCAGATATTCGAAATAATATAAATCTTGATCAACATCGTGCCACAAATAACACTCCATATTTACTCTATAGCCTTACTTTTCAACTTATGGATATATTGGTTTGGTTTAAGAGGTATGCAGATGAAAATAACGATATTAAAGCGAACAAGTCGCATTGGTTGCCAGAGCAAACTTTTGAAGGTGAGTGGCTGGAAGGCAATGTGATAAATTTAAATCCCATAAAGGGTTATGCTTTTTTTAAACCGAAATATGGAGTAACTAATACATTAATTCCCCATCCCCTTGTTACGCAAAACAAACTATCAAATGATGATTCTATTATAGCAATTATTGAAACTTATAATGATAACAGAACAAATGAAACAAAAACACGAGTTAAAGAAATTAAAAAAACCTAATATTACCTCATGATTACTGGAGAACTTAAATCACAAATAGATAAAGTATGGGAAGCATTTTGGACTGGAGGCCTCTCCAATCCGATTACGGTTATTGAGCAAATGACCTATCTGCTTTTCATTCGACGGTTGGATGAATTGCAGAACCAGAAAGAACAAAAAGCCAATCTGCTAAAGCAGAAAATTGAAGATCCTCTTTATACCGAAGCTGAAAGCGAATTGCGCTGGAGCCATTTCAAGAATATGGATCCGGAAGTGATGCATCGTATGTTTACCAAACAGGATGGTGTATTCGACTTCCTGCGGAATATTGGAAGTAGAAGTGCTGCCTTTAGCAAATTTATGAAAGGCGCTACTTTTATGATACCTACACCACGTTTGCTGGCTCAAGTAGTGGAGATGCTTTCCAATATCGACATGAATGACCGGGATACCAAAGGTGATGTTTATGAGTACCTATTAAGTAAAATTGCTTCTGCTGGACAAAATGGACAATTCCGCACCCCACGCCATATTATTGCCATGATGGTGGAATTGGTGGAACCAACTTTGGAGGATGTGGTTTGTGACCCCAGCTCAGGAACTTGCGGTTTTTTGGTTGGCGTAAGCGAATATATTCGAAAGCATCACGAAAAGGAATTGTATAAGGATGAAGTGAAAGAGCATTTCCAAAACAGAATGTTTATGGGTATGGAGTTCGATCCCACTATGATACGAATTGGTGCCATGAATTTGATTTTGCATGGTATTGAAAATCCTCAGTTAAAAGATGTGGATGCACTGAGTGAAGCCAATTCCGATTTTACAGAACAAGCCACCTTGGTATGTGCGAATCCTCCATTTAAAGGTAGCCTTGACAGAGAGGCAGTAGATGGAAAAATTTTAAGTGTGGTGGACAGCAAGAAAACCGAATTGCTCTTTCTGGCATTGATTTTAAAAGGTTTGAAATTAGGTGGACGCGCAGCGGTGATTGTTCCTGATGGTGTATTGTTTGGAAGCAGTAAGGCTCATCAACAAATACGGACAGAATTAATAGACCGACAAAAATTGCAAGCGGTTATTTCTATGCCAAGTGGCGTATTTAAGCCTTATGCAGGGGTAAGTACCGCGATTTTACTATTTACCAAAACCAATAGCGGTGGTACGGACAAGGTTTGGTTTTATGATATGCAAGCCGATGGTTATAGTTTAGATGATAAGCGACAATCCATCGAAGCTAATGATATTCCTGATATTATAACCCGGTTCCATGACATGAAAGCGGAAAGTAAAAGGAGTCGAACGGATAAAAGTTTTTTAGTTCCAGTTAAAGAAATCAGGGATAATAAATATGACCTAAGCATTAACCGATATAAGGAAGTGGTATATGAAGAAAAAACTTATGAAAAACCAGTGAATATTATTGGGCACATAGAAAATTTGGATAAGGAACGAGAAAAGTTATTGAAGCAACTAAAATCTTTATTAGCATGAGTTGGAATTATATACGATTTGGTGACCTTTTTGATTATGAAAATAAGTCCAAAATAAAAGCTGGGTATGGTTTGCCGGAAGGTGAATTTCCATTCTATACGTCAAGTGTTGAACTTTGTAAATATTTCAATACATATTTATTCAAAAAAAGAAGTTTAATATTTGGTACTGGTGGGAATGCAAGTATTCATTATTGTGATGTCCCTTTTTCAGTTTCAACTGATTGCCTTGTTTCTTTTGTTAAAGACCAAAACATAGTTGATCCAAAATTCGTTTATTATTACATTTCTGGCAATATCAATTTACTAGAAGAAGGATTCAAAGGAGCTGGACTTAAACATATTTCAAAGGGATATATAAACGAAATTCAAATCCCCCTCCCGCCCCTCCCCATCCAAAAACGCATTGCCGAAATACTTGATGCTGCCGATGCATTAAAACGCAAAGACCAGGAGTTGATTAAAAAATATGATGTACTGGCACAAGCTATTTTTATTGATATGTTTGGTGATCCGGTGAAGAATGAGAAGGGATGGGAGACCAAAATTTTGAAAAACATTACAACCAAAATAGGAAGTGGTGCAACTCCTTCTGGTGGAAAAACTGCATATAAAACTAGTGGGATATCATTGATAAGAAGCATGAATGTTTATGACTTTTCTTTTAAGTGGAAAGACTTGGCATTTATTGACGATACACAGGCCGCAAAACTCAATAATGTTGAAGTGAAGTCAAAAGACGTTTTGTTTAACATTACTGGTGCGTCTGTTTGCAGATGCTCTATAGTACCCGATGAATTGTTGCCTGCAAGAGTAAATCAACATGTGTCTATCATTCGTGCGAAAACTGAATTGTTGAATCCTGTGTTTTTAAATCATCTTCTTGTTTCTGATAAAGTTAAACGAAACCTTTTAGGAGTTGGAGCAGGTGGTGGAGCAGTTATGGAAGCAATTACAAAGGAACAACTTGAGAATTTCGAAATTATTTTGCCCCCAATAAATGTACAAAATAAGTTTGAAGAACTTATTAATATAGTTTTTGCACAGAAAAAAATTCAAATCTCATCTGAATCATTTGCAAATAAACTTTTTGGATCACTAGTTCAAAAAGCCTTTAATAGTAATATAATAATATAAATATATGTTTAATCTAGAAAAGCATATCAAGCATATAAAAAAGATAAAACCGAATGAGCAAGGGTTTAATTATGATCCATCTAGATGGGAAGATTTGAAGTCCGAATGGAAATCTTCAATTCGTGAATTTGAAAACATGTTGGTAACACGAAAAATTGTAATTAACAGTTTCAAAGAACATTTTGAAAATAAATGTGACTATTTCAAACCTTATCTTTTAACCATGATCTGGGGCTACGCAAATGCTGGCTATGGTAATTATAGAGTAAAAACGCAAATGAGAAATCCTGAGCAAATAAAAAAGGCATTTGATAAATTAAAAAGTGGGAATCTCGAAGAAGCATTTGAAGAATTAATTTCAATAAAAGGATTAGGTATCAGCTTTGCCTCCAAATTACTCTATTTTGGTGGTAGGGCACGAATAAAAGAATATCCTTTAATTTTTGACAGACGTGTTGCAGGAGCATTAGTTAAACTCTATGTTCCTAAATCAATTGAAGGGATATTTGAGATTTCGCCTTCAAGTAAATTTGAAGAGTATCAAAATTACATTTCCTTTTTACATACACTTGCAAAAAAAAATCATGTTGAAGCGGAACAGATTGAACAATTCCTTTACGAACAAAAATTCTAATGCATAAAAACAATATTCCAAATATAAACAAGGCTGTTGAAGCCTACTTTACTAAATATCCTTCCCTGTCAAAAGTTGCAGCAAAAGATTTGATGCCCTTTTTTATTAAGGAGGGAATCTTCGAAAAAGATCACAGGAACGGTTTACCCATTCGGGAAATTTTGCGTGAATTGGATAGAAAAAAACAATTGCATCTTATTCCTTCTGTGCTTGCCGAGCGTAAAAATGTTAATACAAATTGGTTTTTTATTAATTCAGAAAACCCAATCCAAGAAATCAAAAAGGAAAATATCAAGGTAGATGAATCGAAAACCATACTTGAAGAAAAACATGCGAAATTCAAAAGTTCATTCCCACCTTTAGTTAATAATAAAACAAAGCTCTTGATTCTTGGTTCACTACCAGGCGATCAGTCGCTAGCAAAAAATCAATACTATGCCAATCCCACCAATCAATTCTGGAAATTGCTTTCCTTCCCGCTTGGCTCAATGCCATCATCCTATTCTGAAAGATGCGAATTGTTATTGAAGAACGGTATCGGTTTGTGGGATGTTTTGAAGAAAGCAAAACGGAAAGGCAGTCTGGATAGTGCAATTAAAGAAAGCGAACCGAATGATTTTGAAGCTTTCTTAAAAGAATATCCGGGAATTCAGGTTCTGTGTTTCAACAGTAAGAAAGCTTATAATGATTTTGTAAAATATAATAGCCTTGATGAGAACTATAGAATAATCATCCTTCCATCGAGCAGTAGCGCAAGAACAGTACCTTTTGATGAAAAACGCCGGGAATGGGATGAATTAATTAATTTGCAAAAAAACTGATTGAGTAATTTCTCCTTCATACCCGGCACATGGTCTGCGCTTGCAGAAACTCCACAAGAAGCGGAACGGTTTCCTTATGGTGCCCCCTCTTACTGTGCCATGCTTTGCCGTAAGAGTCTGGAGGAGTGGGTGCGATGGATGTATGAACACGATGCTGATTTAATTTTGCCTTATGACAAATCACTAAGTTCATTAATTCACGAGCAGGGTTTTAAAGATAATGTGGGGTCTTCTCAATTCCAACAAATAAATCTCATTCGAAAGCTTGGAAATACCGCCGTGCATACGAATTCTAAAATACGACCAGAGGAGGCTTTATATTCCCTTAAGTTATTGCATGGGTTTATCGGATGGGTAACACAAGTCTATGGTGAAATAAGTCAAGAAATAATGCCATTTGACGAAGATTATGTAAGCAAAGATCGGGGTAAGGATAAAAGCAAGGAGGAACTACAAAAACTTGAACATGCTTACCACGAGCAACAGGAAAAACTTAAAAAACTAGAAGAAGAACTTACAAGTATAAAAGCAATCAAAGATCACAATATTGCTTTTATTCCTCCACCAATTGACCCAAATGAAGACCTTACTCGTAAAATATATATCGATACTCTCTTACGCGAGGCAGGTTGGGATCCTTATGGCGAAAACGTGGCAGAATATCCGGTTAAAAATTGTATGCCACAAGCCAATGGCAACAATGGTGAAGGCAAAGTGGATTATGTACTTTGGGGAGATGATGGGAAACCGGTTGCTGTGGTGGAAGCAAAGAGAACCAAGCGCGATCCTCGTGTTGGGCAGCATCAGGCGAAATGTTATGCCGATTGTTTGCAGAAAGAATTCGGTCAGCGCCCAGTAATTTTCTACACCAATGGTTTCCGAAGTTGGATTTGGGATGATTTGAATTATGCTCCAAGAGATGTCTTTGGCTTTTATACTAAGGACGAATTGCAATTGCTAATCCAGCGGAGAACATCGAGAAAACCATTGGCAGCACAAACCATAAACAATGACATTGTCGATCGTCCATATCAGCATGAAGCCATTCGAAGTGTAACCGAAGTTTTAGAAAGGAATCATCGGGAAGCCTTGTTGGTTATGGCAACCGGAACGGGCAAAACAAGGGTGGCTGCTGCTATTATGGATTTGTTGAGCAAAGCCAATTGGGTAAAACGAGTATTATTTTTAGCCGACCGAAACGCATTGGTTACCCAAGCGAAGAACAACCTCAACGATTATTTACCCAACTTACCTGCCGTTGATTTAACTAAAGAAAAAGAAGACGAAAGTAGCCGAATTGTTTTTTCTACGTATCAAACCATGATTAATATGATTGATGGAGAAACGGATGGAGACAATCGATTATATGGTGTAGGTCATTTCGACATTATTATTTTTGACGAGATACACCGATCCGTTTACAACCGATACAAACATATATTTAAGTACTTTGACGGGTTTAGAATTGGGTTAACAGCTACGCCAAAATCGGAAGCCGACCGCGATACCTATTCCTTATTTAGTTTAGAACCAAACAATCCAACCTTCGCATACGAGCTGGATCAGGCAGTAAATGATAAATATTTAGTACCTCCTAAAGCTAGTTCTGTACCTGTAAAATTTCAACGAAAAGGAATTAAATACGCAGAACTGAATGATGATGAAAAACTTAAATACGAAGAAGAATTTTCAGATCCAATAACTGGAGAATTCCCAGAAGAGATAGACGCTTCCGCTTTAAATAATTGGTTGTTTAATACAGATACAGTTGATAAAGTTATTGGGCATTTGATGGAGAAAGGAATAAAAGTAGAAGGAGGAGAAAAACTGGCCAAGACCATTATCTTCGCTCGTTCACATAAACATTCCAAGTTCATTGAAGAACGATTCAATAAACAGTATCCTGCTTACAAAGGTGATTTTTTGAAAGTGATTGACTATCATGAAGAGTACCGTTATGACTTACTAAATAAGTTCAAGGAAAAAACAAAAATGCCTCAGATTGCAGTATCGGTAGATATGCTGGACACTGGAATTGATGTGCCAGAAGTTTGCAACCTAGTTTTTTTTAAGCCAGTACGGAGCAGCACCAAGTTTTGGCAAATGATTGGCAGAGGTACTCGTTTGTGCAAAGATTTATTCGGCCCCGATGACCATAAAAAACAATTCGCCATTTTCGACTTCTGTGAAAATCTCGAATTCTTTAGTGCTAATCCTAAAGGTTTTTCCGGAAACAGTCCTAAATCTTTAAGCCAGCGATTATTTGAAATCAGATTGAGATTGGCGTTTGTATTATTAAGCCAAGAAGAAGCTGAACTCAAGGAATATGGCCAGTCCATCATCGACAATTTAGTGAAGCAAACCCAAGCCCTAAATACAGATAGCTTCATTGTGCGACAACATTGGGAGGTAGTTGAAAAATATCGTGATACGAATAGTTGGAATGCCTTAACTGACTTAGATATAAAAGAGTTGTTCGACCATATTGCCCCCTTGATGACTGAAAACGATCAGGATGAGATGGCAAAACGTTTCGATGTATTGATGCTGGAAATTGAGTTGAGCGTTTTAATTGGAGAAAAAAAGCTGTTAGGATTGATTCAGAAAGTGGTGACCACTGCCGGGAAACTCAGTAAAAAAGCCTCCATCCCTTCCGTGGCGAAGAAGATGGATACCATCAAGGAAGTACAGGAAAAACCTTTCTGGGAGCACGCTTCCATACCGGCCATAGAGAAAATCAGAATTGACCTCCGGGATTTGATTAAGTTCCTTGATTTCGAAAACACCACGGTTTACTTTACGATGTTCGAAGATGAATTTGAAGGAAATGAGAAGTTCTATGATCTCGTTTATAATTACAACGACCTCGATGCATATAAACGAAAAGTCGAGCAGTATCTGAAAGAGCAGAGCAATAACCTAACCATTTACAAACTAAGAAATAATATTCCGATCACGGTTTCTGAATTGAACGAACTCGAAGGAATGCTATTCACACAAGGTACTTTAGGAACGAAAGAAGATTTCACCAAAGCCTTCGGAGAACAACCATTAGGAAAATTCATAAGAAGCATTGTGGGATTAGATATTAATGCCGCGAAGCAAGCATTTGGTGAAATTTTAGCAAGTCAAACTCTGAATGCTCAGCAAATCCGATTTATTGACACCATTATCAATTATCTTACAGTGAAAGGCATCATCGAACCTTCAAGGCTATTCGAAGCACCGTTTACGGATATAAGTTCGGGAGGGATTATGGGCTTGTTTGATGAGGTGACTTCGAATAGGATAATAAAGTTGATTGAGGGGATAAATGGGAATGCGGAGGCTGCGTAGGGAAATTAATACGTGTAATTTACACAGGCAATATTGCACTTACTCCTCCGGCTCTTTTTTCTACTCTGAGTTGAGTTGTAATTCTTTCTTTCAACTCAGAAACATGGCTAATAATTCCTATTACGCGCCCACGCTTAGATTGTAATTCCTCCAATATACCTATTGCCCCATCTAGCGTCTCTTGATCAAGGCTTCCAAATCCTTCATCAATAAACAAGTTGCCAAGCTCCGCCTTACCAGCTGCCATATCGCTTAAACCAAGAGCTAATGCTAAAGAGACCATAAATAATTCACCACCGGAGAGTGTTACATCTGCTGCTCTGCGTCCATCACCCATAAATCTATCAATAACGTAAAGTGAATTCCCGTCTTCAGTAGTGGAAGGCATATCCAGTTCGTAGCGAGGATTAATGGTAGCCAAATTGGCGTTGGATGCCATTAGTAATCTCCTTAAAGTTAACTCTTGTGCATATTCATTGAAGCGCTTTCCTTGACTGTCTCCAATTAAATCATTTAACATTTGGAATGGTTTTGCTTTTAATTTTTTTCCATCTATGTCTTTAAGTTTTAAAGAATATGTTTTTTCTAGAATCTCATTTTGACTTAACTGACCCATATAAACGCCTTTTTGCTGATTTGCTAAGCCTAAAGCTTCACCCATTTTTTCAGAATCATTGATTGCCTTATCCAATTCGATTGACGGATCATCCTTTTCCTCAAGAGAAACAATTTCCTTTGAAAGTATTTTCTTTTTGGTATTAAATTTTGTCAGATTCGTAACTAATGACAATCTTTCTTCACTAAGTTCTTGTTCTTCTAAAACAGAAAGTGCTGCCTCCTCTAATTGAATGATATTGTCTAACCCAATTGATTTAATTGCAGTGGTTAACTCTCCCTCTCTATTCTGTACTTCCTTGCTAGCGGTCTTAACCTCCTTTGCAAGACTATGGGACAGTTTTGTTTGATTAGAGAAATTATTTATCATAGTAGAAATTAAAGTTCCTTCATTTTGAAGAACCTTGGATGGGTTTTCTATACTAGGCATTCCATCTGCCACTAGCTTTAATTTGTCAAGTTCCGTTGCAATCTTTTCTAAGGTTGATTTTCTATTTTCACTACGTAAATTAACATCATTAACTGAATGCAATTGCGCTTCTTTACTCGCTTTGGCAACACTTAAATCATTCTGACATTTTGAAAGATTCTTTTCCAGAGAAGTATATGCTTTCTTTTTTTTAGAAAGTGCTTCCAAATAAGCATTCAATGTAATTGGCGAACTTATTAAATTAAGGGGGCTAACTTCTTGAGATAAGTTGGTCCAATCATTTATCCATTGATTCACTTTGTGAATTTGCCCAGACACCAACTGCTTTTTTAATTCCAAACTATTGAGACTATTTAACTCTGCTTCAATTCCTTCAAGCCGTATTCTTTCAATACCTATCGAGTTCAATTTTGCATTTGTAAACTCAATATCTATTTCCTTTAACAGACAAGACTCTGACTTAGTAATTGGTGAAATTTTGTCCTCAGAAATCTCCTTGATTTGGCCACTTATCTGATCGATTCTTTGAACATTTGCCTTTTGCGTAGCTATTGAATCTGCAATTACTCTTGTTAACCTTTTTTCCTCTTTTTCAATTTCCTGGATACTTGCTTCCAGCTTATTCTTTTTTTCTTCTAGTTCCTTGTATTGGATAGGCTCGACACCTGGATGGTCTGTTGATCCGCAAAGCGGACAGGCATCGCCGTCCGCGAGTTCTGCTCTTAATACTTCCAAGTCCAAAACAGCAGAGGCCAACAATAATTTTTTTGCGTTCTGATCTTTTTGCTTTGTGAAATTCTCCTTTTGAAAAGCTATTTCCTTAAATTGCTCTTGAAAATTTAGTAATTCTAAGCCAATTTTTTTGTTCGATTTCTTAAGTGATAGCTCTTCAGTCAGTAATTTTTCAGTATCCAATAAACCGTCGTTGGCGTTGCGCAACAAAATTCTTCTTTCCACCAAATTTGAGAGTTTGGCTTTAATTTCAGTAGGATTTCCTAGTGCATTAATGGCTTTTATTTGACTTAATATTTCCTTATGTTGACCAGAAAGGAAATCCGAAGCTTGTTTAGGATCTTCTATTATCTGTTGCTTGGTTTCTTTTGTTAATCGATCAGCTTCTTTTCGCAAGTTTATATTTGTCAAATCCCATTTATCATAGCTATTAATCTCTGAAATTAGCGACTGGAAAGGTTTAGCTTCTTTAGTTAGCATTTTAACTTCGCCTTCCTTTAAAATTATTTCATCCAAAGTTTTTTGAAGCGCTCCCTGTTTTTCCTTTAATTCTTCAATTACCTTTTTATACTCAGCTTCTGCAGAAGTAAAAGCATTTTTAGCGAGCTCTAATTTTTGTTGTTCGTCGTTTATTGTATTTAGCTCTTTCGTAAAATCTTTTTGGAAATTATCCTTATTTAAATTTAAACTTAGTTTTTTTGACCAATGTTCAAGTCTACTCGAAATTTCAGCATCTAAATTAACTAGTGCATCAGAGATGTTAACAACTTTCTGTTCTAAAGTTTTCAAATTTGATTTTTGCAATCGATATGTTTCCAGGTTTGTAAATACTGGACGGGCCTTTTCAAACTGTTCTAATCTTCTAAGTTTGGGCTGAAAGTCTCGTTGCTTAATTTCCCATTCTGATAATGAATTTAAAGCACTTTTAAGATCTTTTTGTTTTAGTTGTACCTGTTGTTTTACTTGGATCAAATTAAGTAGCTTTTTCGAATTGTCCTCATTTGCTATAATTTCATCACTAAGACTTTTTATGCTAACATTGATATCATTAATTTCTTCTACAGTAAGGAATGTCATACCCTTTACCTCTGCCATAGCAGAATCAATTTCCTTTTCCAAATCTCTTGTAACCTCATGTACCTTTTTCCCAATTCTACGATAGGTATCATCCCCAGTGATTTTTTCCATCAAATTATAACGCTCTTCCTTACTAGCACTTAAAAGTTTTGCAAATTCACCTTGAGCCAGTAGAATACTTCTTGTAAACTGACCATAATCCAGTTTGGTAATTTCTCCATTTCTTATAGGTACTTCCGAAAACTTGGAAGTAATAATAATCCAGTTCTTTGATGTCGGCATAAACATGGAAAGCTCCATCTTACGTTCACTCAATGCTCCAGTTCTTGCAAATTTAATCATCCATTGACTTCGATAGAGATTTCCAGTTTGCTCATATTCTACCATAGCTTCAGATTCCGTGGCTCCTCTACTAATCAAAGCGCCGGTTTCTTCTAAGGACGATTTCGTCGCTTTGCTAATTCTAGGGGATTGGTCATACATTGCAAGGCAAATTGCATCTAAAATAGTGCTTTTCCCTGCTCCTGTTGGTCCGGTGATTGCAAACAAAGACGCTTCAGATAATGGCTTGATTGTAAAGTCGATCGTATGTTCGCCAGCCAACGAATTAAGGTTCTTAATAAATATTTTCTGTATTTTCATGATTTAAATTTGTTCTTCAAGATGTACTAGTTCCAAAATTTGATTAAATGCATTAAAGCATTGCTTTTTATCTTCTTCGTTAATGAAATTATTGTCTAAACGATTTTTAAAGACATCCTCTGGCTTCAATTCCTCAATCGATTTGATATTTCCAAGAGATGAAAGTGGTTTGGGCATATCGGTGAATATGTATCTATAATTGGCTATACAAATTTCATTTTTCATTGATTTCGCTAACTCTTCTACCCATTGAGCAATATCTCTGCCAAGTGAGGCATTGTATTTTTGCTCGATAATTTCGATGTCGAGCAATGAAGGTAATAATGCAGTATCTTTAATCTCTCTTATCTTAAACTTAACCTCAGCGAAGCTCCCCTTAATTCTAATCAATTTTCTAAACTGTGGTATTTTGATTTCAGTACTTTCTACTGTAGATCCCTCTATCGAAATTAATCGAAAGTATTTCTGTTGATCCCATTCAGAAAAACTAAGAGCTATTGGCGATCCGCTATACCAAATATGATTTGCCCCTTCTACCTTTTGCGCTTTGTGAATATGACCTAAGGCTACGTATGAAAAATATTCCTTGGGAAAACAATCAGCTCCAATATTACCAAGATTCCCAATTTGAATTGGTCGTTCAGAATCTGACATTGAAACTCCTGTGGCATAAAGATGTCCCATACAAATAATGGGAATTCCAGAATTCCTATACTTGGAAGATGAAATAGCAACATCGAGAAAATATTTATTTAATCCCTTCTTTAGCGCTTCTTCACGCATTTCTTCATGTTCATCAGCCTGAGAGAATCGCACATCCTGATCACGCAAATATGGAACCGCTGCAATAATAGCGATTGGATTCTTATCGGTTTTATCTAAGATTTGAATGAGTAACTCTTCATGATTTTGTGTAGCAGATCCAACCACAAGGATGTTTAATTGTGCCAATAGTTCCTTCGGAGCTTCTAACATTGCCGGAGAATCATGATTCCCGGCAGTTATAATTATTTTTTGAATTCCAAGATTTACAAGATTAGCAAGAAATTGATAGTATTGCTTTCTTGCATAAATTGACGGATTTGCTTTATCAAAAACATCACCAGAGATTATTATTACATCCGGTTTTGTCTCCGGAATGCATACATTAGTAAGCCAATCTAGGAAAAGGTTATGATCCATTTCCAAAGATTCGTTGTAGAGGTTAACCCCAAGGTGCCAATCGGCAGTGTGCAGAATTTTCATTTTATTAATTATTTTTTGATCATTTAGTATCTCTTTCAAAATTATTCTTTTTTATTTTTCTGGCAACATATTGCAACAAGTCTATTCTATTCTTTGTCTCATATACAAATGCCGAAATTTACAATCTTACTATTTTATTACAACTCAGACCGTTCAATGGTCTCTAGAAATTCCTTTTTCACTCCCAAATTCGTTAGTATTTTAGAAATCCTCTCGTTACTTAAACCCTCTAGTACTATTATCTTTTCCTCCTGTTTAAGTTCTGAAACGAGTATATTGTTGATTGTATCCAAATCAATCATTGAGAGTGTATAGCTAAGTGTTATACCCATAAGACTTTTCTCCTTCTGTAATTTGGTTTGGTTAATTGTTAACATCAATTGATTTTTAAATATATCTCACTTTCTCATTGTAGTTGCAAATCAAATAGTCTACAGTGCAATCTATCTGCACAGTAAAATTTTTCGTTCTTTGGTAAATTAAGAGCGGAAAATTGAATATTGAAACAAATAATTAACAGCCATTATTTGTAACTCAAATCAAATTTAGTTTACTATCATTGCAAAGGATATAATTTTACTCTCCTTTCAATGAATAACAATGATTCGAACGATTCTACCGCCGCAGTCAGAAAATTCCATTTAGACTATGAAGAGTTGGATTCGGAATTTCAAAGTTTAATTTCTGCTAAGAATAAACTAAATCTTATTACAAGTACTGGAGCATTAACAAATGCTGCAATTACTGTTGAGAAACTTCTTAAGTTCATTATTCATAATGAAGGAAAAGGCAGTTCACCAGAATTTCGTGCAGCTCAGTACAAGGGGTATAATGAGTTAAAAAAAATTGTTGGGGATAAAATTCCACCAATGCACGAAATTCACATTAATAGTATCTCAAAATGGCGAAATTTTGTAGCACATCCCAATGATAATGTAAAAATCACTGTACAGGAGTTGATAACTGTAAGTTCTTCTCTAAAAGCTTTTGTTGATTGGTTTTTTAAAGATTATTTAAAAGCTGATTATATTGATACAACTCAAAATAAATATGTTGACAAAGGAATAGCACAAGCCAACAATACTCAGGAAAAGGAGAATGCCAATTCAGATAATGAAAATAAAATAATCGAGACCGAAGCAGTTAAGTCTACTGAATGGATAAAGATAGTTTCCTGGCTCCTCGGGTCATCTCTAATTATTTCAGTTTTAGTGATGACGATATTATTAATACGTGCAAAATCAGACAAATCAACAGCTTTAAAGGATACACAAGCTACTTCAACGCGAACTGCAGATACATCAAAAAAAGCAATGAATAAAGACGAAGTTTATAATTTTCTTATAATCTACTTTAATAGCCTTAATGATCGAAATATGGACGCCTATCAGTTTTTCTCGGAAACTGTAGATCAGTATTATCTAGAACGCAATTTAAACCCGTTAAAAATAAACATCATAAATCAAGCAAACACTGAATATATTGATAAAAAATTTGCCTTAGACAAGGAAAGTCTCTACTTAGCATCAAGTAATGGTGATAATAGTTATTGGCGATTTTGGTGTGAATTCTCGTGTTATAGACAATCGAAACGTCTATTCCAGAATTGCAAAGTACAAACTGAATTTGGAATTAATACGGCTAAAAAGATTACCTCAATAAAAGAAATTGAAGTAGGCAAACTTCAATACTCAAAGTTGAAGCCTAAATAACTTTGATATAAAAGCCGTTTAATATTCAGAAAATAAATCCCAAGCTAGCCACTTCCCAGACTACAAATATGTGGCACCATGATTTTTGATGAGTAATTTTTTTGCAAAAATCAATTACAGCTTTCTTCCAGCTCAGTAATTCTTCCTATTAAAATTTATTAAATTAGTTAAGAAAAATGAATGGCACTAACAGAAAGTGCCTTCAAAAAATTCTGGCATTAAAAATTTAATCCGACCTGTGCATATCTAGTGCACATATTATATCTTGTTTTGTATCATAATTTAATATCAAAAAAAACACCACCACTCCATTTTAGTAAAACCAGACCCTTTAATAAAAACTAAAGAAATCGGATTTCATAGCATGAACTTACTTAAGAACTTATTCAACAAAAAAAGAAAGGAAAAGGAAAGATTGAATCAGGAGCGGCAAACCGCTCTTGATTCAAATTTACAAAGGACGACCAAGGTTCAAGAACAAAGCGCAGAAATTCAAGAGAAGAATCTTGATATTCAGAAATCTACCATGGAAATAGCTTGGAAAAACCAAGAACAAGGTGATAAACTGACCAACTTAATACTAGATAATGAGCGCACTAGAAATCTACTTCTAGATCGTGAGAACAAAATCAAAGCACAGCAAGACGAGTTCGACGAGCGCCAGAAAAAAGTGAGGCAAGAAGAAATTGAACTCACTGCACGAAAAGCTGAAATCAGAAAGAACGAACATCTTATGAAGGAGGAACAGAATCATCTTCAAACTGAAAGTATATGGATCGCAAAAAGAGAAGCTGAAGCAGAAATGGTGAAAACAGAATCGGAAAGCAAGAAGGAAAAGTATCAATCCCTTTATGAAGAACTTGAAGCAGAAAAGGGCAGCATAAAAAAAATAGAAGAAGAGGCAAGAAGGAAAAACAATGATGCTGACGAAAAAATAGCAATAGCAAATGCAAGCTTTGAAAAAGCTAAAGTAATAGATGGCGAAATCAAAGCAAAGGAAACGAAGTTTGAAGAACATAGAGAAGCAATTGAAAAATCACTCAATGAAAAAATTGCTGAGTATGATCGACGACTTGAAGACCTTAACGCAGTCCAAGGAATAATTGACGATGTGAAATTTGATAAGAGTCAAGAAGGAAAGGAAGCTAAAATTGTTGTTAAGGAAGCAATTAGACAAGCCAAGAAATCACTTGCCGATATTAAAACCAAGTTTGAAGAACTTGACGAAAAGTATTCAAGTGGAACATTCAAAGGTTTCAGCACTCCTATTGCAGAAATTGATACGGACTTTGTAGAATTAAAAAAGCAATACATTCAGATTAAGGAACATATTGAATCCCAAGAAAATTTACCCCATGCTGTTTCGAAATGGCTTGACAAAATTGAGGAGTGCATTATCAATGCTGACAAGTGCCTGAAATCATGGGAATTCTCTGAAGCATTTAGAAATATCCTTGGTGGTTTGGTAACGTGCAAGAATTATGAGTCGCTTTTAATCATTTTACGGGATTACGAAGGAGATACAAATGAAGAAAGCTCTGTGCCAGAAAACGATGACTTCCATGATTGGTACTTATTGCTTGAAATTGACCTGGAAGCTACAGAAGATGAAATCAATAAACATTACAAAAATCTGATTAAAATTTATCACCCAGATCTAGCACCAGATGACAAAAAAGAAGAGTATACTGCAAAAACAGTTTTGCTTAATCAAGCAAAAGAAGTATTAACTGATATCGCCAAGCGCAGAGAATTTGATGAAAAAAGAAATAACCGTAAACATAAATAGTGTAATCATGAATTTAAAAGAAAATGGCCTTAATCTTCCTGCAATCAAGAAAGGAGGAGAATTAATTAAGCAAACAAAAAAGGGAATCACAACATTGGACTTAAATAAACAAAGTGCAGTTGGTTCAATTTTGAAAACCGAAAGCTTATCAGTTCAAAAAGAAATTTTGAAAGCAGAAAAAGGCTTGGACTTAGTTTTAGTAGGTGATCTGACCGGTTCAATGCATCATTACCACACCCTTTTAAAAGGAAAATTTGTTGACCTATGCAACGAACTCTTTCCTTTAATAGAAAACTTAAGGATCGGTATCATCTTCTATTTAGACCATGGAAGCGGAGATCCTTATGTTACTAGGGTACAAAAGCTTACTGGTAATACAAAGGAGTTAATCCAATTCATTTATGCAACTTCCACAGGAAACGGAGGAGATGAAGACGAGGCGGTTGAAGATGCGTTAAACGATTTAAAGCAAAATATGAACTGGAAAGAGTCAAATATTCATTCAGTTGTGATTTTCGGTGATGCAAGCCCACATTCTTACAAAAAATGCCCACATCAATTTGACTTCTTTAACCTAACTAGAGACCTTTATCAAAAAGGAATTACCATCAATAGTGTTTATTGTAAGCCATTTCCTCAAGAAAGTTTGCAAAAAATCGAGAATGTAAATGTTGGGGATTTTAATTTAAGAAAAACTCGTTTAGAACCGCCAAACTTTTTTTCATGGATTGCAAATGTTACGGGAGGTATGGTAATTGGTATTGAGAATATTGAGGATTTAGTTGATATTATAAGGGCTTCCGCTGCTAAAGATTCAGGCCACTTAGACGATCTTGAAAAGAAAATGAAGGCAACTTCGCCAAGCAAACTTAAACTAATTGAGGTAGCACGAAAAGCAGAGCAGCGAAAAAAACTTGGAGGTGATGATAGAAAATTATTGAAATGAAACGCCACAGTTAATTTCACCAAATGTCTTATCGCGCCTGGAAATTAGATACGCGAAGACGAAACCGAAAAAACGTTGCTTCTAAAGCATTTCAACCCAGTTTAAAAGCGAAACCGAAATATCGTTCCACGTATGGCAATCACAACTTTGCAAGGTTGCAAACTCTGCAAAGTCTGCAAACACGGCAATTTAGCCGACCTTCTTATACGACCCCGCTTTTATTTTAACCAGTATTTTGTCTACGCCATTCCGGAGAAATTCGTCTACCGTTCGGGCAGAGAGTTGATGGAGATTTCCGGCTTCCACTGCTTGCATACGTGTAAATTCGTTAGGTAGGGCATCGAAGACTTTGCGTATGCTACCACCGGCTTTGAATTGCGAATCCACCTTGGTGTTCTTGGGCAGGTTATTAAACATCAGGATACTGTGTTTCAAATAAACCTTGGCCAATTCCATCGCACAATAAAATTCGGTATCCATACAATCCATGTGATCCATTTCCTCCGCAATTTCAATTTTAGCAATGGCGGTTAAGATCATGGCAATGCGGTACGTGATTAATCCGAGCCGTTTTACAATACTGGCGGCATCTTCACCAGTGAATAGGGTTACGTCATTCAACCATTCCTTGCATTGTGTATTGAGTAAGTTCCATTGTTCTGGTGATAGGGTAATTGTGGTTTCTTTCATCCGAAGGTATTCCACCATTTCAAAAACCTGGATAGAAAGTGATTTAAAATGCTCGGTTAGGTTTACATTGTGCGCTTCTGGAGAGACGTCTTTCCATATTTGATCGGTCTTGAATACGTAAAACATGAAACGACTGAATAAGCCATCCTCCGAGGAAGAAATAATTCCGGTAACCTGATTCGGTGTACCCGACAATGCCACCGACATACACGGCCTGTCCACCTCAATAAATTCATTGTTTGCCTTACGCGAACACGTGATGCGCTCGTGATGAAAGGCTTTACGAAGCATATCAGAATACGAACCCCATTCCTGCTTGAAGATATTCCCCAAGGTATCGGCTTCGGTTTCACAAATAATTCCGCTTCCATCGTTTTGTTCCAAATGGCTGATGATTTTTGCATTACTGGAATTTGCAGGGATCATCAACACTTTGAAAGGAGGCTTAACAGGTTCTTCTTCCACGCTGATATCACCTTTCTTTTTCTGTTGCATCTTTTGCTTATGCGCGGATATTTCCTGATTGTAGTTTGATTCCGCATCCCGACTATTGGTTAATAAGGAATTGTGATAGACGTCTGCCAGCATCTTTGCAAAGTTCAACGCGCCCTTTCCACTCGCAGCCGGTGCCACAATAAAACCGAAAAGGTTAGGATATACTTCTTGTCCGGCATAAATACCTTTCACTCCCGGCAAGCAACCACTTAAAATAACCAACGCCCCGGTTAAAAATACATCACGCTCGCGCAGGTCGGTAAATACCAAGGTGCCGTCTAGTAATAAATCAGGTAAGTTCGAATAAACCAATTCCGGTATCAATGGCGTATTTTTCAAATAGTCCTCTTCAGGCGCCGGTAATTCAATGCTTTGCTTTGTTATTTCTTGCGCGTTTGCAGACTTTGCAGACTTTGCAATCTTTGCAAACTCAGAAGCGTATGTTTTATAGGTGTTTCTAAAGGTCATCTCCACTTCTTTTCCCGGCAGATCATAGTTCGCTTTCGCATAATGCATGGCAGTTTTTTCAGGAACCCCCATACGATTGCAATAGGTAGAAAAAAGGAAAATGAAATTATTTCGGTTGCCTGCCGAGTAAACCTCTTTTTTTTCGGTGTAGCGAACGCACTCAATTAATGCGGCAGTATATTCGGAATCGGTATTTGAGTTAAAGATCCTTTTAGTTGCACCCTGAACTACTTGCTGATTGTGTTTAACAATGGAAGTGATGACTTCAAATTTGATACTCTTTTTGTTCAAAAATAGGCTGGGGTCATAACTCACGAAGCAAAGTCTGGTTATATCTTTACACGCAGGATCAGACTTAATGCCGGTCAAAGCTTCATAATGTTGCTGAACCTGTAAATAGGCTTCACTATGCTTTTCCGCACCGGAATCTACCTGAACGAAAACCTTTAAGCCATTGCCACTCGGACTTTGAAAACACAGGTACGTGTATGGCTCATCGCAGATGGCTTTAAAAGCTGAGTACATTTCCCGGTGAGAGAGTTTATCGAAGTCGAGATGAACAAAGCCACTGTACTCCTCCAAATGGGCAGCCTTGCGTTTGGTGAATGTGCCAGAAGGGGTGAATGCCAGTAGTTGCTTTTTCTTTTCCGAGGCTTCCTCTTTCAATCCTGCGTAAGTTAACGCGCGTATTTCTTCTACCTGCGTTTTAAAGCTATCCGAAGCAATTAAATTGGCGATGTCGATTAGCTTTTCATCGAATAGTGGCTTGCAGAAGTTTTCAAATGTGGTTACAATCATGGGTGGGGTTATTTTACTTTAGATTTATTTTTAATATAATTGGCTGCGTAATCGGTGCTGGTGAGCTTACTTCCTACCTTTTTCTTTTTAGATGGCTTTTTCGGCAAAAAAATGGCCGTATGCGCCTCAAAGAAGGCGAACATGCGGTCTAATTTTTCGTCGGTGGTTTCCATTTTATATTTTATGCTGGTTCAATGTTGTCAAGCAGGGCTTATGTTATACCGTTTTTAACGGTAATCTTTAAATGTTGTGATAAATAAAAATGTAAAAGTAATGGCAGAAAAAAAAGGGTGTCTGCGAGTGTCCCTCAAAGTCCGTGAGTGTCCGCCAAAGTCCTCCAATGTCCGCGAGTGTGCTCGAAAGCAAGTCCATGATTGATGCAGCCATACGTGGCAAGTGCGAGATTGGTGTAAATGGATCATTTTAAAGTATATGAATTTTAATGGCACAAAACTACTACCATGGAGAAGTGTGATGCGTGACGTGGCATGACGTAGCATGCCGTGACAAGCCGAAACATGTGAAAAGATGCGATCAGGTATAAGTTGCAATCTGGATTAAGTACAAACTGCCTTTTTATTCAAGTAGTACCTAAAGAATATCATAAATATTCTGCAATTTGCATGAAAATCAGGATCTACTAAACATGACGAAGCATTTGAAATGTTGATTAATGATAATTAAGAAAGTATTTTCGAAAACTGAAAAATATATCAATCTCGAAATTTTAGAATAAAAATGGAGACCAGCGACCATTCAAAAAAACGAGGCGTTACCGAAAAGCCAGACGAGTAGGAAAATTAAAAGGTATTAACAATGTCTAAAATATTTCATGGTGATAGCACTTCATCTAATAAAATCGTTTTCACATTTGACGGTAAACACGTCTATCAAGGTGATAGCACTTCATCAAACAAAATCGTATACACTTGGGACGGGAAACATATTTTTAATGGTGACAGTACTTCTTCCAATAAGATATTATTTACTTGGGATGGAAAGCACTTATATCAATTAGATTCAACCTCATCAAACAAACGTTTGTATACCTGGGATGGAAAACATTTTTATCAGGGAGATTCAACATCTTCAAATAAAATTATCTATACTTATGATGGAAAGCACTTGTATCAAGGAGATAGTACTTCATCAAATAAGATCATATACACTTTTGATTCACCAATTCCACCAGCTGTGATTTTAGCAGCAATAGTGTAGAGAAATCCCATTTTTACTTTTTATATTGTAAATTAACCATACAAATTCGTAAAAAGTAATTTTTAAATATAAAGGAAGTAAAAACACTTAAGAACAAATCGAATCATGTCAATTAACATTTTCAATCTCTTGTCTGTAGGCAACAAGGAGCTGGTGCATTCAGCTATGCTTAAATTTTTAATTGAGAATAAGGCAACCGGATTTGCTAAAGAATTTTTTAAAATACCGGATTCTGAGCTTACTCTTGAAGAATCCTTTGGAAAGGGACGGTTAGATATTGTTGGACGGTTAAATGGAGAAATCGAGTTCATTATAGAAAATAAGTACAAAGCAACGCCCACTGTTAAACAGCTCAAAGCTTATGATGACTATTGTAAAGATTTATCTCTTAAGCGAAAAAAAATCATTAAAATATTAATGGTTTTTAGTCAAAATCAAGTTCCTTCTGATGTAATTGATCATTGTATAAAACAGGAATGGGAATTAAGAAGTTATTTTTCGTCTATTAAAAATACAGATGAAAATCTTTTAAATTATTTGGAGGGATTAAAAGAAATTATCCCAGTTGAAATAGATGAAAAAAAACAAATACTCATAAACGATTATTATGACTACCTTAAAGAGAACGAAATGGTTTTAAATAAATTCATTAATAATTATAAGTATTTTTCATATAAGGAAATTGAAAATGATATGCTTTTATCTATTCCAGATTTCAATACAATTAGTTCGAGATTAATAGGCTTCCAATATTTGCTCTATATCCAAGCTAAAATATCTAAAGAAATTATTGGAATTAAAGACATTTACTCTGATAACGATGGTGGAAAAAATGTTATCCCTAGCATAGCATTTTGGTATAACTCGAAAATTTCAGACCCGTCCATATCAAATCCATTTTATAAATTGGCTTATTTTGGCATAGATGGAGACTCAATCAAGGTGGGTTTAAATTATGAAAGAAGGGAAGAAAGCAATAATGACACTGAAAAATTCATTGAAAAAGTAAAAGAAAAAATGAAAGATCAGATAACATTTAAGAGTTTGATTCTTCAGAATAATAATAAAAAAATTAAAAGCATTAAAGTAGATAAAATGGATGTTATTGGGCCTAATACTGATAATAAACCATCGTCAGTGCACTCTATTTACTGTTTTATTACAAAAGAGGAAGCCTTGCTGGATCATGTAGTACAAGATTGTGCTGACTTAGCTAAACTTTTCTTTACAACACTTTCGGAAATATGAAAACCCTCTCCAAATCCGATTTTCAATTAGCAAGCTCTTGTGCGAAGAAGCTGGGATATAAAAAAGCCTTTTATCCCACTAACAATGACACCAATGAGTATATGGAAATGTTGGCTCAGGGTGGTTATATCATCGGGCAAATGGCAAAGCTCTACTATCCAGGGGGCATTGAAATTTCAGGCGGTCAAGAGCAATGTTTTGAATCTACTCGTAAGTTAATGTCGCAGGAAGATGTTGTATTGTTTGAACCTGCAATAAGGTCGGGACAAAAGATCGTGCGAATTGATATTCTTGTAAAAGAAAGGAACAAACTTCACCTGATTGAAGTGAAGTCTGCTTCTTATGATTCTTCAGATCCGAAATGCAAACCAAAACTTGCAAAACACATAAATGATGCAGCATATCAGTTTATGGTGTTGTCAGAAGCTTACCCAGATTTCGAAATAACTTGTTCCCTGTTCATGCCTGACAAATTTAGAAGAACAGCAATAGAAGGACTCGCGGGATGGTTTAATATTGAAAAAGGAAAGACAATTAACGAAGAAAACGAAGACATCATCACCCAGCAGAAATCAAAATTTCAAAAGCCCAATGTGGTTTTTAAATATGAAAACCACCCGGATAAATTAAAACATGTAAGTCAGCTTGTCTCGAACGGCATTTTGAGTTTATTGGATATTACCGAAGAGGTGATTGCGCTGCAATTTGAAATAAATCAAAAAGCAAATGTCTATCTCCGAATTCTAAATGAAGGAATCACAAAGGCAGATTATCAAATTGGGAAAAACTGTAAGGGTTGCGAGTTTAAATCCGCTGAAGCCGATAAAAATGGATACAATGACTGTTGGCATGATCTGCCTAGTCAGGAACATCATATTTTCGATTTGTATTATGGCGGAGCAATTAAGAATGAAGAGAAAGAGTTTGTGATTAACGAATTGATTTCATCCGGTAAAACATCTTTATTTGATTTTAATCCTGACCAACTTAAAAATAAAAATGGCGAGGCAGGAGCCAGAGCACAAAGACAAATCATTCAAATTGAAAATACGCGTCAGAATTCAGAATGGATATCTCCTGAACTAAAAAACAAGTTTGACGAATTTCAATATCCCTTGCATTTCATCGACTTTGAGACATATACCGGTGCCGTTCCTTTTCATAACGGAATGCGACCGTATGAGTTAATAGCATTCCAATGGAGTTGTCACACCATAAAATATAAAGGTGCAAGAACAGAACATAAAGAATGGATTCATACCGGCACTATGTTTCCTGATTCTGATGCGTTTCCGAATTTTGAATTTGCAAAATCTTTGATGCAGCA
>CANNQU010000046.1 GCA_947507965.1 Bacteroidota bacterium | reverse complement strand
TCAGCCCGCATTATCATGGACAAAATGAGTGGCCGCAGTCGCGGTTTCGGTTTTGTAGAAATGCCTAACGACGAACATGCAAAAGAAGCCATCGAAAAACTTAACGGTTATGAAATGATGGAAAAAGTTCTTAGCGTAAACGAAGCACGCCCTAAAACAGACGATTACAAAAGCAGTAACAATCGTGGTGGAGGAAGTGGAAACGGAGGCGGAGGAAATCGTTACAATCGCGATGGAGGAAATGGCGGTTACAATAAAAGATATTAATATTTTTTCTTTGTAATTTAAAACGAACCCTGCTTATCAAATAAGCAGGGTTTTTTATTGCCTATTATTTCCAACGTTAATAATTGCTTAATATATACTTAATATTGCCGTGGCATTAGAATATCAATTTTGTAACAGATGAGCAAGAAATATAAAATACTCGTAGCTGATGATGATTCCGACATTTTAGAAATCATCAAATTCAATTTAGAGCGTAACGACTTTGAAGTTACCGTGACCAATAAAAGTACGGAAACGTATGAACTCGCATTGAAAATTCGACCCGACTTAATATTACATGATGTGATGATGCCCGATATGGATGGATTTCAGGTATGCAGAAAAGTCAAGAGCAGTGATATTTTAAGAGACACCCCCTTTGTTTTCTTAACGGCTCGTAATGAAGAGCATCATGAAGTTCAAGGTTTCGAACTGGGTGCCGAAGATTATATCGCAAAACCCATTAAACCGGCGGCATTGAGCACCCGATTAAAAGCAATTATTCGACGGTATACCAAGGAAGAAAAGCTTCCAAGCCTGCAATTAGGAATCTTTAGAATCGATAGAGAGGGCTATGTGGTGTATAAAAACGAAGAGCAAATTTCATTTCCTAAAAAGGAATTTGAATTATTATATATTCTAGCCAGTTCGCCGGGCAAGGTTTTTAGCAGGGAAGATGTATTATCGAGGGTCTGGGGAAATGATGTATATGTTGGAGAGCGCACGGTGGATGTGCATATACGTAAGATACGGGAAAAAATAGGAGATGATTATATTACCACGATTAAAGGGGTCGGGTACAAATTTGTGATCGGGTAAATTTATAAAACATCGGAAATTATCTTCATTTTATTTTCCGTTTCCTCCCATTCAGCTTCCGCTTCGGATCCCGAAGTGATGCCTGCTCCGGCATAAAGTAAGGCATAATCAGGCAACCACTGCATACAACGAATATGAACAAAGAGCGACAGGCTATTCTTATGGATAGGACCAATATATCCGGCATAGATTTCTCGTGCATAATTTTCGTTTTGTAAGATAAAATGCACCGCTTCTTTTCTTGGAAATCCACCAACAGCAGGTGTTGGGTGAAGTTCTTCACTAAGGTTTAAACGCGAACCGCCAGGTGCTTTAAAGGCAATGGTGGTTTTTAAATGGGTTAGTCCGCCCGTGTCAAAATTTTCTCTTTGCGATGAGTGGCTTTGTATATGGTGTGAGGCGAGCGTGTGTTCAATAGACTCCTTTATAATGTTTTGTTCTTCTTCTTCTTTACTCGTAAAAAGGCTTCCCGTACTTGTTTTTTTTGTGCCGGCTAAGGCAACGGTGATATAGTTTTCGGCGCTCTGCTGTAACAAAATTTCTGGTGATGCGCCAAGCCAGGTACCCCAAAATGGAGACGAAATTAAACTGATAAAGGCGTTAGGGTATTTGGCACTAAGGGCAAAGAATAGATCCATAACATCGGGCGTTTGGGTGTAATGGAATTTTGCAACCCTCGATAAAACCGTTTTTTTGAAATGGCCCAGCCCTATTTCCTGCTGCGCTTTTACGATGTTTTCAAGATAGGCCATTCGGGTACTAAAAGAGATGTTTTTGGATTGATAAAAAGCCGATGGCGTTGCTTTTTTTGGATTGCCACGGTAATAAAGTAAAAAGGCATCCGTAAATTCATTTTGTTGACGAACATTTAATTTCAGTTCGGTTTCATAGCTAAAATAAATTTCATTGGGTATTACTTTAGGTTTATGATTCGGTTCGAAAGGTCGAATAATAAATCCTTCTACCTCATCCGAGGCGTCAATTATAGTACTTGAAATACATCCATGAAACGAATTTTGGTACGGTAACCGATAAAAAGCAGCATGGCCTTGCGTGTGCAGCGATGCTTCATAGAGTTCTTTTAACGCATCAATCATCGCTATTTTAAGTCTTGTTTTCTCCTGGTATCATTTGTTACCGGAATAATCACCATCGTTAAACGTGAGATACAAAGGAGCTCTTGTGCTTCATTCGTGATTTTTATTTCCCATACTTGGGTTCGGCCTCCGATATGAGTAGGGGTAGCTTTTGCATAAACGAAACCATCCCGTACCGGTTTTAAATGGTTTGCATTAATATCTAACCCAATGGCTACGTACTTTTCTCTATCCAAATACAAATTGGCGGCCACGCTTCCTACCTGCTCGGCTAAAACACAACTTGCGCCTCCATGTAACATACCTAAAGATTGATGCGTACGCTCGTTAACAGGCATTCGTGCAACCAAATAATTATCTCCTGTTTCGGTAAACTCAATTCCTAAAAAATCGGACATGCTATTTTTGCAAAATTCATTAATGGCTTCAGGAGTAGGTTTTATAATAAAATTCATCGGGTGTGTTTTCTGATTAAAGCGTTGCTATTATTTTTTTTACCCCATCTTCTATGCTTATCAAATTTCTTCCTAAGAGTTCTTTCATTCTTCTAATGTCGGGCAAACGACGTGTCATGTCGCCTTCTTCTAAGGGCGCTAGATGTATGATTTTTGATTTGCTATGGGTGATGGAAATGATGGTATTGGCTAATTGTAATACACTCATCTCATTGTCGTTTCCAATGTTTACCACATCATTAATCACATCGTTTGTTTTATAGGCATTATAGCAGGCTTCAACATTATCATCCACATAGCAAAATGTGCGCGACTGTGAACCATCACCATAAATAGTGATATCCTGATGTGATAAGGCAGCCATCAAAAATTTCTTTACCACAAAATCAGTGCTTTGGTTGGGGCCGTAAGTATTAAAGAATCTAAAAATAGTATAATCTAAATTGTATTCTTTTTGAAACGACTTTAAATAAGCTTCTCCAATATTTTTAACGATAGCATAGGGTAGTTTGCTGTTTAGTGGTGTTGTTTTTTCGTTCTGTGGAAATTCCACCGGTTCGCCATAAACCTCACTCGACGAAGAATAAAACACACGTTTTACTCCGGTATTCTTACTTAGGTTTAAAATATTCTTTATTCCCTCCACATCATTCAATACCATAATTGGATTGGCGAGTGTGCGCTTTACACCAACCACGGCGGCATAATGAAAAACATAGTCGAATTGGTAAGCATAGAATATCGAGCCAATATCATTGAAACAATTGCAATCGGCTTTGATGAACTTAATATTATGATGAACACTGGTAGGTATTTTATTGACATTTCCAGTGAGTAAATTATCAACCACCACCACGAAATTATCAGCGAATGAAGCCAATTTTTCAACGGTTTCACTTCCAATATTTCCTGCACCCCCGGTAATTAAAAATTTAGGCATATTTGTTATTGTTAGGTTTTGAATAAGTCACGAAAATACACAAAATCACTAAATTCCCGTACTGCCATAACCCCCTTCCCCGCGAATGGTTTCCGTAAGTTCTTCAACGACTAGCCAGGTGGCTTTTTCGTGCTTACAAATAATCATCTGCGCAATTCGCTCTCCGTTCTTTATTTCAAAATCTTCTTCTCCAAAGTTAATAAGCAATACTTTTATTTCCCCCCGATAGTCTGAATCTATGGTTCCGGGACTGTTTAAAACCGTTACCCCGTGTTTTAAAGCCAAGCCACTTCGCGGACGAATCTGCGCCTCATACCCCGAAGGAAGCTCCAAAAACAACCCACTTGGAATTAGCATCCTTTGCATTGGTTTTAAATGCATCGGCTCGTTCAAATTTGCCGTAATATCAACCCCGGCCGACTGAGGGGTTTGATATTGTGGTAAAAGATTACCACTCGTGTTTTTTATCTTTACTGTGATTGACATCGTGTGGCAAAAATACCATTCTTTGCCATAACGAAATTAGCATTTGGCTTGATCCATTTTCTTTTCCTATTTTCGCATACCATTTAATTAATTCACCGCCATTTTATTTGTATAAAAAGTTAGTACCAATGCCAATAGATCAAGTAGATGTGGATGCCCCAGAGAAGGAGATGAGTTTTTGGGAGCATCTTGAAGAATTACGCTGGCATATCATTCGAATTCTAATTGTCCTGGGCATAACATCAACGGTAGCCTTTCTGTATCCCGAAATTATTTACGATAAGATCCTTTTAGGCCCAAAAGACCCCAATTTCATAACCTATAGGTTACTGTGCAAAGCGGCACAGCATTTTCATTTTGATGAATCATTCTGCCATTTTAAACTAGATTTTGAAATCGTAAGTCGTGAGTTGAGCGAACAATTGAGCAATCAGTTTTGGATTTCTTTCTGTGTTGGGTTAATCGTAGCTTTTCCTTATTTCATTTGGGAGATATGGCGTTTTGTGAGCCCCGCCTTAAAATCAACGGAAAGGAAATATACGTCAGGTGTCATTTTTTTTACCAGCTTCTTCATGTTTATTGGGGTGTGTTTTGGTTATTTTGTTCTAACGCCGATGTCGGTAAATTTTTTAGGAAATTATAGCATCAGCGATCAGGTAAAACGCTTAATTTCTTTAGAGTCATACATTAGCCTGGTGTCAACCTTAACATTAGCCTCCGGTTTGGTATTTGAGTTGCCAATGCTTGTTTATTTTTTGGCTAAAATAGGAATACTTACTCCCCAATTGATGAGAAAATATCGCCGATGGGCGGTCATTATTATTTTAATTATTGCTGCGGCCATTACGCCTCCCGATGTCGTGAGTCAAACCATTATGTCTATCCCGCTCTACGGGTTATATGAGTTCAGTATTTTTATTGCGGTATATGTAAAACGCAAGAAGGATAAGGAAAATCAGAAAGCTTCGTGGGCTTGATAAAGAGCAGGTATCCTTAAATTACAATTTGTTGTCGCAACGAGTCTTATAATCCAAACAAGAAAGCTCAAACCCTAAACATCAAGATGAATATAGCAATAGGTGGCGATCATGCCGGTTTCGAATACAAACAAAAACTAATATTTTTTTTAGAAGGCAAAGGAATCCAAGTTACCGATTTGGGTCCTTTTAGCCAGGAAAGCTGCGATTATCCCGATTTTGCTCATGCTGTTGCTCGCCATGTCGTAAGCCATGCAGGAGCCGTTGGAATACTTATTTGCGGAAGCGGTGTTGGAGTATGTGTTACCGCTAATAAGCATGCCAACATACGCGCAGCCCTTTGTTGGAATAAGGAGGTAGCCATATTGGCAAGACAACATAACGATGCAAATATTATTTGCCTGCCGGCACGTTTTGTAAGTTACGACCTGGCCCAGGAGATGATAGAGCTATTTTTAGCAACACCTTTCGAAGGTGGGCGACATCAGCGAAGGGTGGATAAAATAAATCAAGGTTAAGGGAGAAAAGTTTTCTTCCCTTTTATTTTGTCTTTTCAAAATCCAGGCTGGCCGAATTCATACAAAACCTTTTCCCGGTAGGTTTAGGGCCATCATCAAATACATGTCCTAAATGAGCACCACAATGCGTGCAGGTTACTTCATCGCGCTGCATGCCATAGCGGGTATCGTTGTTTATCGATACCGCATCTTTATTGATTACATCATAAAATGAGGGCCATCCCGACCCACATTCGAATTGCGTGCTGCTATCAAAAAGCTTTTCATGGCAGCATATACAATAATAAATTCCCGTGTCGCGATTGTCCCAGTATTTTCCTGTGAAAGAAGCTTCAGTGCCCTTCTCACGGGTAATATGGTATTGCTCGGAGGTTAATTGTTTTTTCCATTCCTCCTCGGTTTTAACTACTTTTGGTTCGTTCATTGGTTGGTCGTTTTTTGATGTTTTGTTCGTTTCCTGACTAGTACACCGAAGGTGCAGTGAAACGAAAAGTATGAGTATTAAGAATATTTTTTGCATGGTGTACATACATACGCAATAATCGTGAATTGGTTTTTAAGAAACCAAGAATTTATTCTATCAGATCCCGATATTTTACATTAACTGCCAATTAATAGTTCCAATATTATTTTCGGTTAAGTACTGGTTCGTCTTAGAAAAATGACGGCAACCCATAAAGCCGGTATGTGCCGAAAATGGTGAAGGATGGGCCGCGCGTAAAATCAAATGTTGCTCTTGATTTATTAGCCCTGCCTTGCTTTGAGCGAACTTACCCCAAAGTAAGAACACGACATGTGATTTATGAGCTTGTAGCTTTTCAATGACGGCATCGGTAAATATTTCCCAGCCTTTGCCCCGGTGAGATGCCGGTAGTTGATGGCGAACGGTTAATACCGAATTAAGAAGCAAAACCCCTTGCTCGGCCCAGGCCTGCAGGTTGCCATGTGGAGGAATATCGAAGCCCAAATCAGCTTTGAGCTCCTTAAAAATATTTTGAAGAGAGGGTGGAGGCCTCATCCCATTTTTCACAGAGAAGCTCAACCCATGTGCCTGCCCTGTTGCGTGGTAAGGATCTTGGCCCAGAAGAACCACCTTAACTTTCTCCAAAGGAGTGGAATAAAAGGCATTAAAAATTTCATTCGATGGAGGATGAAGAGTACGTCCAGAAGCCGTTTCTTGTATTAAAAAATCGCCTAACTCAAGCATCGATGGATGATGTAAAGGGTCAACTAAAAATCCCGTCCAGTCGGGGGGGAGTTTTAAGGATGAAAGGTTCATTTAGCGTAATGGTGTAAATTCGCACAAAGTAAGTTAAATTTGCTTTTTCTAAAAATGCGAAAAGTAATTTCCCTGTTTTTTTTCTTGTCGATGATTTGCACTGTGAAGGCTGCCGTTAGCTATTCCTTTTCGTCGCCTATCTGTGGCACCCTTAACGGAAGCTTTACCAATACTTCAACAGGGGTAAACTTTGGGTATCTATGGTCATTCGACGATCCTTCTTCGGGTGCTAATAATTTTGCTTTAAACTTTACTAAAATCACCCAGTCGCATGTTTTCACTTCATACGGCACCTACAAAGTAAAACTCTATATCGTTAGTGCGGCCAGTCAGCCTATCGATAGTGTTGAGCATACGATTGTTTTGGGTGCAACGCCATTGGTAATGCTATTTCCCAGTTCTTTTAAAACCTATTGTATTGGCGACAAGGAAAACAATTTTTTAACCGCTACGCTTGATCCAAGCTATAAATATGCATGGAATCCGGCACCTCTTTCGAGCTCATCACCCAATAGTGTAGAGTATGCCTTTTCGGCTACTCAAACCTATACCGTTACGGTAACCGACACAACTACGGGGTGTACCAATTCGAAATCGGTGACGGTAACCTTTATAAACTGCGCCCCTATCACTTCTCAGTACACGTTTACGGCACCTTTATGCGGTGTTTTAAAGGTAAACTTTAAAAACACATCCCTATCATCGCATCATTATAAATGGTATTTTGGGGATGCGGCTTCGGGAACCAATGATACGTTAAGCAAATCGGATACCTCATCCGTGTCTCACACGTTTAGCGATACCGGAACCTTTAACGTAAGCTTGGTGGTTTTTGATTCGTTAGAGTCGAAAAAAGACTCATCAGTGAAACAAGTCCTTGTTTTCAAGCAGTCGCTTGCTAAAATTTTTAATAATGACACCACCGTATGTGTGGGTGCTCAATTCATACTCAATGGCACAGGATTCGGCACGGCTGCCTGGTCGCCTTCATTAGATTTAAGCACGGTTGCTGGGTTTACTACGATAGCGTCGCCCAAAACAACCTCAAAATATTATCTATCAACCAACAATAACGGGTGTACCGCCATCGACTCAGTTACCATTACCGTAATTAATAAGCCCGATCCGGGTTTCTTCACCGATTCGTTATGTATTAATGAACCTTTTTCTTTTACCGCAAATGTTCCGGGCTACCCATACTATCACTGGGATTTTGGCTCTGGCGACACCGCTACCGGTGCCACCGTTGTCCATAACTTCAAGGCTTCAGGAGTTTTTAATGTAAAGCTCTATGTGTTTAATGGATTTTGCGATTCTTTCACCGTGGCAAAGGTTATTGTTGTAAACGACCCCATTGCCGACTTCACCCAGGATAAGGTAAAAGCCGAAATAACAAAAGCAACATTCCAGTTTTCAAACCAAAGCTATTTTGCTTCCAATTACAGTTGGGATTTTGGAGATGCAACAACGTCAACCCAACTCTCTCCTAGTCATACCTATACCGATACGGGATGGTTTAGAGTCACGTTAACGGCTATCAGCAGTCAAGGATGTAACGACACCTTATCGGTGTTGATAAGGGTAGATAATGTATATAAATATTTCGTGGCTTCGGCATTTTCACCAAATCAAGGAGGGCCGAAGGAAAACGAAGTATTTAAAGTGTATGGCCCGGCAGGTACCACCAAGTTCGAAATGTTAATTTTCGATCGGTGGGGGCAGGAAATTTTTTCTACTTCCGATGAGAAAATACCATGGGAGGGGAAGTTTACTAACGGGAAAGAATGCCCTATTGGGAATTACACCTATTTGATAAACTTTAAAGACCCAACCGGCAAGCGACTGATATTCAATGGAATAGTAACGCTATGTCGTTAGTAATTTAAAAAAGCAATTTATTTTTGCAACCTTTTTCATTTTTATTGTACTATTAATTATAACACACTTTAAAACGTGCAAAAATCGGGGGCTGAACATATTGAGGGAATGCAACGAGGAGACCGAAGCGTGATGCAGGAGGTATATGAGTTGTATCGACGAAAGATGTTTGGAATTTGTTCGCGTTACAGCAACAGCAAGGAAGAAGCAGCCGATTTTATGCACGATGGTTTTTTGAAAGTTTTTACGGAGTTTGGAAAGTTTAACCCCAAGGCGCCTTTAGAGGCTTGGATTGCAACCGTTATCAGGAACAATACCATCAATCAGATTCGCAAGAAGATTCGTACGTTAGCGTTACCCTTTGAAGACGAACATTACGAAGCCGGAGAAGAGGATATTAGCGAGGATGAGCAAGATCAATGGATGCAATGCATTAGCTCTGAAGAAGTATTGTACTATGTTGGTTTATTACCTCTAAAGTATCGCCTTATTTTGAACATGTATGCGATTGATGGGATGACACATCAAGAAATTGCCACTCAAACCGGCATGAGCGAAGGAACCTCTAAATCGCAGTTAAGCAGAGCACGGGTAAAACTTATTCAGATGATTCGTATCGACCATCAAAAAAAAAGTGATGATAATAAAAAAGAGGTCTTTAGGCCTCAAAAAAAAGTAGTACAATATGAACAAATTAGATGATTTTTTAAAAAGCAAAATCGACCAGGCTTCCTTCGACACGCCCTCCAGTTGGGATGCGCTCGAAACAGCACTTTCTGTTCAAACCTCACGAAGAATAGCTAAATGGGTATTCGCATCGGTGCTTCTCGGTGGGATTATTACCTCCGTTATTTTGTTAAAAAGCCGGGATGGTTCGGTATTCGTTTCTAATAAAAAGGAAGCCGTGGTAAACGTTTCTACCGATGCTGGCAAGGTACCAACAAAGGTAAGTAGCGCCATAACCACGGTTGAAACAAGAGAAGAATCAAAACCTTCGATAGCCGTCCAAAAGGTTATTCCCGTAATCTCCACTTCGCTTCCTATCTCTGACGCTTCTTCCCTGTCCAAAAACGACAATATAAATGTTACAAACATCCCGACTACCCCTATCGCACCTAGCGAAAAAGGAGAGCCGGTAAATAGCGCTGCTGCAATAGAAGAGTCAAGAGACACCAAAGAGCCGAATCGTAAGGAAATGGTTGCGGAGGAAAAAACGGTGATATCAGAACAAGTGAAAAAAGAGGCAAAGCCCGGAGAGTTGAAAAGAGTGACGGTTCGTAAAGCATCCAGAAACGATTTCCACAACGGTTCACTATATGCTACTTTTTCTTTCTCTTCCATATTCAGCTATCGTAGTTTTCAGCTAAATAATGGAGCTGCCCCATTTGTAAATAAAAATTATGAGAGTATTCGCCAAAACTCGGAGGTAATGAACTTAGGTTATGGAGGTTCTTTTGCTTTAGAATATAAATTTTCGAGAAGTTTTAGTTTACAAGCCGGTGCGTCGTATAATAAAATAGGCTATAAGTCGAAGTATAATTTTGAAATAACCGAAAAAGCAGAAACCGATAATACGGGTCGAATCATAGGATATGATAACCTATCAACCCCTACCATTATTAGCTCGACAACCACTACAAAAATCGAAGTGCTGAGAATTCCTTTAGGGTTTAATTTCAATGTTTTCCTTAACCCGAGCATGCTTTTCCATTTCTATGTTGGCGGGTCGCATAATGTCATATTGGCTGCGAGTGGTATTGGTTTAAACCGCTTAACCCTTGCAGAGCAAAAGATTAATAAAGACGATTTTATGAAAACAGCCAAGGAGGTGTGTTTAAATTTAGGGGTTAATATTGCCTTATCACCGAAATATGGCTGTGGTGTTGACCTATACTATAATAAATGGCTCACCAATATTTCAAAGAATAAGCTAGAAAATGTAACCCCATTCTCGCCCGGAGTAAATTTTGCCATAAGCAGAAAACTTTTTTAATGGGGTGTGCATAATATGTTGATTTTTTTGTAAATTGCAAGGCTAATATTAACATATCGAATAAAAATAAGAAGAATAAATTAATATTGAATATAAAAAAATAATTAAAATATAACATCACAAGTCATGAACAAGTTTTTACGTATCGTTTTTCTTTTTCTCCTTTTTACATTTGCTTTGGGTACGAAGCAGGCAAAAGCCACCCACGTAATGGGCCTCGATATTCAATGGAAATGCCTGGGTAATGATACCTTTTTAATTACCGTTGTGGCTTATCGTAGATGTACCGACGGTGCATCTACCATGGGAGGACAATCGTTTGCAATGACGAGCGACTCCTGTGCGAACTCGTATAACGTAAGTTTAGGCTCCGTAAAATCCTATACGGTTGAAGATATAACACCTGTTTGTGCCTCTCAGCAAAAACCTTGCCCCATGTCGGGAGGAAGTGGGTCATCTACTCCCCAAATTCCGGTTGGCGTGGAAAGACACACCTATGTGTATAAAGTTTATTTGGGTGGCGCGTATGCAAATTGTTGTTGGTATAAAATGCGTTGGCAGTTATGTTGCAGAAACAGTAATATTTCTACCGGTTACGCTGATGCAGATTTTTATTCAGAGTCATGGTTGAATCGTTGTATTACTCCATGTGATAACGGACCGGAATTTAAGAATACCCCGGTTGCCATTAAGTGTGCCGGCCAAGATGTATGTTTTAATCACGGGGTATATGATGCCGATGGCGATTCACTTGCCTATTCTATGGCGCCCCCTTTGGGTGGAGCTTATGCTGCCCCGTATAGTTATACCTATCCATTAACCTGTTTAGCAGGAAATAGTCCAAACCCAAACTCAAATCCACCTACGGGCTTCAATCTGGATCCACGTACCGGTGATATGTGCTTCCGGCCAATGCAGGTGCAAATTACCGTACTTAAAATTTTGGTTACCGAGTGGCGTAAAAATGCAAGTGGTATTTATAAGGTAATAGGAAAAACGGCTCGAGACATGCAGTTTATCATTGTGCAAAATTGTAATAACAAGCTTCCGAGTCTTTCGGGGCCCTATGCATATGAAGCCTGTGCCGGGCAACAAATATGTATAACCATTAATACCAACGACCAGGATCTCACGGATACAACACGCATCTATTGGAACAAGGGAATACCTAATGCCGTATGGTCGGATAATAACGGAACCGTAAAAAGGGCATCCGGTAATTTATGTTGGACACCCAGCGACGATGACGCAAGTTCACTTCCGTACTATTTCACCGCTACCGTAAATGATGACCATTGCCCATTAAACGGCTCTACCACACGCTCTTATTCCATCACCGTAAAACCAACACCCAAAGACACTCGTACTTACACGAATAAAGGCTGTGGTTTATATGAATTTTCGGCAACACCGGTGAGTAGTTATTTTAATGGATCAACGTATAAATGGTATGTTCCTAAGCTGGTTGGAACAGGTTCTCCATCGGTATTATATGCCTCCACGGCAACCACACAATATCAGTTCACTCAGGGAGGCAAATATTTAATTAGAAGCACCATGTTTTTTAATGGTTGCTTAAATACGTTTTACGACACCTTGCAAGTAGATACCCCTATAAGTGTTACCTGTATGCCCGATAGCAGTATCTGTATTGGCAAAAACATAACCCTTACCTGTACTGTAAATAGTGGTGTTCTCCCGTTTAGATATCAATGGAGCACAAGCGCCAACGATACGTTTTCTACGGTCACCATATCGCCTACCACTTCCGGATATTATAAGGTTATCGTCTCCGATTTCTATTTATGCACCGTTTTTGATTCTGTATATATTGATGTGAAACCATTACCGGTGGTTTCTTTACCGCCCGATAAACGATTGTGTTATGGAGAGGATTTTAATTTAGATGCCGGTAACCCCGGGGCTTTGTACATTTGGCGTCAAGATGGCACCAGTATTGCAACTTCCCAAACATTAAACGTTATAGACAGTGGTCAATACATTGTACAGGTTATCGATGGTTTTGGATGTGAGAATTACGATACCTTTAACTTATATGTTAACCCAATGGTTGTGGTAGGCCCCGTTACCGATGTTTTAATTTGTCATGGGGATACAACCACACTAACCGCTTCGGGAGCCGACTCTTATGAATGGAAGAACGACCAAAACGCCACAACAATAACAAGTAACAGCATAACTGAAAACCCAATTGTAACAACCACTTATTTTATAAAAGGTACCAAAACCGAACAAGGAAAAACATGTTATGGATATGACACGGTAATGATTATTGTAAATACGCTACCCACCATTACGTTTCCGGTGTTTCCAAAACGTTGTATTAATGGAGGGTATATTACTTTATCGGGCACCCTAAAAGTAAACGGGGCAACGGTACCACCTATATTTACGAATTGGTATAGTACCTCACAACCCAATGCGATAATTTTAGATGCTATTACCGGGGCCTTTTATTTTGATCCTGTTCAAACACCTTCGAGCGGAGGGGTGTACTATATAATAATGGAGGCGATTGCTCCTAATGGTTGTAAAGTAAAGGATTCTACAACGGTTGAAATCGTTCCTCCTCCCGTAGTATTGGCTGGTTCAGATAAAACATTTTGTGTGAATTACACCAGCTGTTTTAATTTAGATACCATGGGACAGCCTTATGGTGGACGTTGGTATCTTTTGGATGCCACGAATGCCATAACCTATCCTTTAGATAGCACACCAATAGGTGGTGGAAAATATAGTTATTGCTTCGATCCTACGAAAGCCGGTGACGGAATCACCCATTTAGGAGAAACTTTTAAGCTTATTTATTATTATAAAGAACTCGTATCACCAACCTGTTCGAATAGCGATACCGTAGATTTTACCGTTACTCCGATACCCGTTGTTGAAGCCGGACGAGATACTGCTTTATGTGTAGGTAGTGGCCCATTACAACTTACCAATAATGTACAAAGTATGCCATTTGATGGCAAATGGTGGGGACCAGGCGTGCTTTCAGATAGCGCTAACTTTAATCCAAACTACAACACCACCGGCATAAGTCAGACCTACACCCTCTACTACAAAGTAACACGTATTGGCTGTAGTGATATGGATTCCATACGAATGACCGTACACCCAATACCTCAGCCTACGATAACGGCGTCGAACTATAAGGTATGTAAAACAGACCCGGCCATCCAACTAAGTCCTAATCCGGGCGGTATTGGTAGTCGCTACTTTTTAGATGGAACGGAAATATTTTCTACCAGCATAAATCCATTACTTACCGATTCCGGATGGCATCGCGTGAGATATAGTTATACAAGCCCTATTACACTGTGCTCTAAAGATACCTCTTTGATATTTTATATTGAGATGCCACCACATGTAAGCATTGATGCGATTGGTGGATTATGTGCGAAGAAGTCGCAAGACTCGGGTGTTGTTATCCGTGGTCATTCGTATGCTCCGTATGGTTTTAAGTGGTTGAATATTGGAGGAGGAACATTGAAAAATTCTAACTGGACAGATTCGGTTATCACCTATGTTCCTTCATTGGCAGAGGTTGCAGCACAAAAAATGAGAATTGTTATTTTAAGTACGGGTAACAGCGCTTGTCGATATGATTCTGCCTACGCTGAGGCGCCTATTTATGCTACTCCTGTGGTGAGTTTCACGTCGCCGGTGACGGTTGGTTGCGTTCCATTCAAAGCCGATTTTGTCGACACCAATGTCTTCCGCGACAATGTTACCTATTTCTGGGATTTTGGCGATCCAGCCAGTGGCAACTTAAATAATGACATCACGCGAAATCCAACCCATACGTATAATGCGCCAGGTATTTATAGTGTGAAATTAGTGGTGAAAAGTAAGGAAGGTTGCGACGAAACGACCACACGATTACAACACATAGAGGTTTACCCGATACCGAAAGTTGACTTTAGTTTTGATCCCCATGCTCCCGATTGGGCTACCGTGGCGTTGCCAAAATATAAGTTCAAAGACCTCACCAATAATAATAATTTTAATATTAAATCATGGGACTGGGATTTTGGTGATGGTATAGGAAAGTCGATAGTACAAAATCCAGAGTATTTATATAAAATAAACGATCCGGTAGCCGATACCGGTTGGAGAACCGTAACATTAAAAGTGGTATCGGAAAAAGGTGATTGCTACTCTGAGATACAACATAATATATACATTGGACCAGACCTTACGGTATTCATACCAAATGCATTTTCACCAAATGAAGATGGTCCATTGGGTAATGAGAAATTTAAAGTGATTGCCACCGGTATTAAAATGTTTGAGATTGCTATATATAACCGATGGGGAGAAGAGCTTTACCGCTGGAATGATTATAAGACCCACGGATGGGACGGAACATTCAAAACAAAACAAGTTCCTATGGATGTTTACATCTATAAAGTGGTGGTTACCTCTTATGATGATCATGAATTTGAATATAATGGAACAGTGCATGTAATTAGATAATTATTGGGTAAGTGTAGGCTGTATTATCCGAACGTTAACGTATAGTAGGATCGTGTTACTTGAATTGTTTTAAAAAAAATGAGAAACTTTCTTTTTTTGATTTTCGCTTTTTGCGCACTTCTTATCAGTAAAAGTGCTTCAGCCGACCATGTGATGGGTGCCGATATTCAATGGAAATGCTTAGGAAACGACACCTTTAAAATAATTTTCAAGTTTTACCGCGACTGCCGCGGAATTCCAAGAGGCGGATCGGCTTCGTTGCAATTTTCGAGCGACTCCTGTGCGTCAAGTCTTTCAGGAACACTAAATTGTAACAGAGTTTCATTGGTAGATATAACACCGGTTTGTAATGCCAACAAACCGTGTAACCCAGCCAACGCAATGCTGCCAAGTCTTCCTTATGGGATAGAAGAGCATACGTATGAAGGAAAAATTTATTTAGGAGGTAATTATGCGAATTGCTGTTGGTATAAATTCACTTTTAGTGAGTGCTGTAGAAGTGGACCCATCAATACCGGTTATAGCTGGGCCATGTTTAGTACAGAGCTATGGCTTAATCGCTGTATTACCCCTTGCGATAATGGCCCGGAGTTTAGAAATCCACCGGTAGCAATTAAATGCGCCGGTCAAGATGTTGCGTATAATCATGGAGTGGTAGATATCGACGGCGACTCTTTAGTATATAAGAAGGCAATACCTAATGGAGCGAATTATAGTTCTCCATGGACTGTAAATTATCCATTAACCTGCTTTCCTGGGAATAATCCAAACGCAACGGTATGCCCTACGTGCACTCCTCCTGTTGGCTTTTATTTGAACCCCCAGTCGGGTGATTTAATTTTTAGGCCAATGCAGCAGCAAGAAACTGTGATGAAAATTAAAGTAGAAGAGTGGAGAAAAATAAATGGGGTATATAGGCTCATTGGAATCGCCACTCGCGACATGCATTTTATTATTTTAGCCAATTGCAATAATATAACTCCCACCATTACAGCCCTGCAGCCCTTTGAGGTATGTGCCGGCACGCAACTGTGTTTTACCATCAACACCAACGACCAAAATAATCTTGACACCACGCGAATTTATTGGGATAACTCCATTTCGGGTGCTACCTGGACGAGTAGTAATGGTATTGTGAAACGAGCACAGGGTCAGTTTTGCTGGACGCCATCAGAAGGCGATGCGAGTACGCTCCCGTACTATTTTAGAGCGACCGTGGAGGACGACCATTGTCCATTAAACGGACGAGCCACAAGAGCCTATACGATTACCGTAAAACCCATCCCACATGCCGATCGATATTATACTGATTTAGGCTGCGGCAAATATCAATGTGTTTCTGTACCGAAAGGGAATTACCCTAGCCCGAGTTTTGAATTTAAAATATTAAATGTAAAGTATTTTAACGATACCGTTATTTATCAGTTTCCTACCGGCGGTGTTTTTATTGTTAAACATACGATAACCTCTAATTTTTGTAGTGATGTTTATTTTGATACGATAAGAGTGGATACTTTCGTCAAGGCAATTGCTCCTAATGATACCTTTGTATGTAAAGGAAAGCCAATAACATTATCTGGAAATGCAAATTGGGGCACCCTTCCGTATCACTACTATTGGAGTGCCAATGATTCACTTATTTCACTTACCATTTCTCCCGTATCCGATACCACACTAATATTAAAAGTTGTCGATAACATAGGATGTATTTCTTACGATACGGTTATCGTACTGGCTAAAGTTCATCCTACTATTCCACCCAATAATGATATTCGAATTTGTTATGGTGATAGTGCAACTTTCGACGCCGGTAATGCCAATTTATCGATGCAGTATATTTGGTATAAGAACGGATCATACTTTTCTAACACACAAACAATAGTAGCACGAGACTCCGGACAATACATTGTTCAAATGTTAGATTTATTTAGTTGCGATGCCTTTGATACGGTTAATCTTTTTGTGAATGACGAAATAATTATTGGCCCTGTGCAAGATGTTGCAATATGTAAATATGATAGCGTGATGCTACAAGCTGGGGGGGCTCAACAGTACGAATGGCGCGAAATAAACAAGGCTCCTGTACTCAGCACCCTTGATCATTTAAAAGTGAATCCAACGGTTGCAACCACCTATATCATTAAAGGTACCGTTACCTACCAAAACGTTGTCTGCACAAATTACGATACCGTAAATGTAGTGGTAAAAGAGCACCCTGTAATTACCTTCCCAGCGTTTCCCAAACGATGTGTTGATGGTACATTGCTAAATTTATTATGCACGGTTACGTATAATGGAGGTGTTGTAATTCCCGATAATTTGTACTGGACATGCCCTGCTTTACCATCAGCAATAGTTAATGGTTCGCAATTCGATCCATCAGTTACCGTTCCATTAGGGGGCTCATTTATGATTTATGCAACGGCTGAATATAATGGTTGCTCTACCACCGATTCTACTCTTTTACAAATAAACCCATTACCGGTTGTTTCTGCCGGAAGCGACAAGGTAATGTGCGAAAATGTTGGTAGTGTTTTGTTGGATACGATGGCGAATCCGTTTAGTTTGAAATTCGGAGTATGGAGCATTTTAACCCCCGCAACGCCCTCCTCTGCATTAGTAGCGGTAAACAGTCCCCCTGGATTCTCTTATTCTTTTAACACGACCTTGGCAGGCGTAGGTTTTCACTCCTTGATGTATAAATACAAAGACCTGATTACCAATTGTGAAAATTCCGACACGGTTGCATTTCAAATTATTCCAATCCCGGTAGCCAATTCAGGCACCTTACCCGATGTATGTGCCGATCATGGATTGGTTGATTTATATGCCATTTCTGGCTGTACCCCGGTAATTGGAAGCATTTGGAGCGGTATCGGAGTAAATGGAGGATATTTCGATCCTGCCGTAAACAATAGCAATACGGTGAAAACCTATACCTTAAAATATTCGGTTATTGCCATTGGATGTAGCGATGAAGATAGCACCACAATAAGGGTTTACCCAATACCCAATGTAAAACTAGCTACGATAGGAACGGTATGTATTAACCTCGGTAATATTAATTTAAACGGTACTCCAAGTTCTGGAGGAAATGGAATTTATACTGGAAAAGGCGTTGTTGGGAATGTGTTTAATACGCAAAGTGCAGGTGTTGGAACCCATAAAGTGAAATATTATTATAGAGAAAGTGCTTCACCATATTGTGAGAAGTCAGATTCTATTTTAATAACCGTGCAGGAGGAACCCAAAATTTCAATAAACCCAATACCGGCACTCTGTGAAGAGGATATTAAACTAAATGGGGTAGCGGTTTCTTGTAATATAAACTCCCCGTTTGGGCTAATTTGGACGGCTGATAGCGCCACAGGGTTTGGTAATTCAACCGCTGCTTCCACCACCTATCATCCATCTGCATCCGAATTAGCTACCCATAAAATAAACTTTACGGTAACCTCAACTCAAAACGGTGTATGTGCGGCGGTACAGTCGAAACTGGAAGGTATCATTTATGCCACACCAAATGTTCAATTCGTTGGCGATTCGTTGAAAGGTTGTAAGCCATTAGTGGTGAATTTTACTAGTACTACGGATGCTGCTTCCGGCGCTGTTTATGAATGGAATTTTGGCGATCCAAAAACAGGAATAAACAATACCAGTACATTGGCAAATCCATCACATACCTATAATGACAGCGGAATTTATTCGGTTTCCTTGAAAATAACATCAATTAATGGATGTTTTAAAACATGGGTTAAATCAAATTATATTGAGGTTTTCCCTTATCCGGTGGCTTCTTTTTATGCTACTCCAAATGCCACCACCATTGCCTCTCCAAAAATAATATTCACCAACACCAGCAGCGGCAATGAACCCATGGGATTTACTTGGTATTATGGGGATGGAGGCAGCGAAAGCACGATAGAACGAACCACGCAGCATATTTATTCGGTAAACGACACCGGGTGGTATAAAGTAAAATTGGTTGTAGTAAGCCGGGAAGGTTGTGAAGATATCGTTATCCATGATGTTTATGTAGGTCCCGATGTTACCGTATTTATTCCGAATGTATTTAGTCCTGATTTAAATGGACCTGAAAAGAATGAGACGTTTCGTGTTGTTGCTGGTGGGATCACTACTTTTGATATCAAAATTTACGATCGCTGGGGAGAAAATGTTTATCAAAACAGCAATTATGCCACTCATGGATGGGATGGTAGTTTTCTAGGAAAACCGTGCCAGCAAGATGTTTATATATACAAAGTATTAGTAACTGGATATGATGGCAGAAAAATTGAGTTTGATGGCACCATTACGCTAATACGATAGTTGGAACAGGCGATGGTCAGCAGCTGTTTTTTCAACGATAGCATCTAATTCATTCTATAAGGAACAATTAAATTGAAGGCGGGAATAACCACTTTTAATGCTTTACCATCGACAAGTTGTTCAAAGCTATAAAAGCCGTACATTTTTCCGAAATCACTTTTTATGTTACAACCCGAAACATATTGATGCCTATTGCCCGGCTCAATTATAGGTTGAAGACCAACTACTCCTTCACCTTCCACCTCTCGTTGAGCATGGGTACAGTCAGTTATATACCAATGACGACGTAACAGTTTGATGGTTTGTTCACTGTGGTTTTCGATGGTTATCCGGTATGCAAATATGTTTTCCATCACAATCCCATTCGGTTGCTTTTGTTGGAATTCTACTTCAACAATAATTTTTATATCGTTGGTTATCGCTGTTACCATTGAATCTTTTTTGAAACACGAATATAAGGAACGCTGCTCTGTTTGTGAAATTTATTTTAAGTGAATTTTGCCGGTCGGGCGATATAGAAAAATCGCCAGGAAAGCAATATGGCTGAGATGAGTAACCCAATGGTTAAACCCCACCAAACCCCCGTAGCTCCGTAGCCCTTTGTAAAAGCGAGATAATAACCCAAGGGTAACGATACTCCCCAATAGGCGAAGAGCGTGAACAGGGTCGGAATTTTTACATCATACATTCCACGTAATACACCCAAACATACGCATTGAATACCATCTGGGAGTTGAAAGATTCCAGCAATAAACATCAACGGGATGGCATGCTTGAGTACATTTTCATCTTGGATATAAGCTTCAGGGATAACCCGATGAAAAATCAAAAAAACAGCACAGGTAAACAACTCAAATACGAAGGTCATTTTAAGAGCATTAAGTCCAAATTGATAGGCGTTTATTTTATTTTGCTCACCCAAACTCTCGCTCACTAAAATAGAGGCCCCAATACCAAAGCCAGAAACAAATAAGTAGGTTAAAGCTGCCGGACTGATGACAATTTGATAAGCTGCTGAAACATCTTTTCCCATCCACCCCATAAATAAATTGGCGACCGCAAAGGCCCCTATTTCAAAAAAATATTGAAGCCCCGAAGGTATTCCATCTTTTAAAATGAGGCGGTGATAGGTGATCTTATTTCGTAGTAAACTTTGGGGGCGATAGGGTTTTGTTTTCTTGCTTTTAAAGATGAACAAAAGTAATCCAACGGCCATGGCAACCCTGGAAACAAAGGTGGCCCAGGCCGCCCCGATGGCTCCTAGAGCAGGAGCTCCAAAATGGCCATAAATAAAGATATAGTTGAGTATGATATTAAGCAATACAGCACTTAATGCAATGTACATCGATTCTTTTGTAAATCCGAGGCCATCGGTAAACTGCTTGGCAGCTAAAAAGATAAAAAGTGGAATGGCCGAGTATCCAATAACTTTTAAAAATCCGATGCCAATAATTTCAACGGTCGGGTCTTGTTTGAACCAAAAGAAATGGGATGCCAGAAAATAAGTAACAAGCATGAATATAGCTCCGATCCAACAGGCAATAAAAAACCCGTTACTTAGCAGATCGCCGCATTTCTCGTTTTTATTTTCTGCTTTTGCTTTTGAAATAAGAGGAGGTAGAATGCTTAGAATGCCTATTCCAATGATACTTACAGTAAAAAATACAGTATTGCTGAAGCCAACCGCCGCAACCGCTGCGCTGCTTATTTTCCCCACCATAATATTATCAGCAATACCCATCAGCACATAACTTACCTGACCCAATATAATAGGCCACGACAAATGCCAGATTCGCTTTAGGTATTTATTAAATGGTTGCATCGAAGTGTTGCGAAGATATGTCAATTTGGGTTTAAGAAGTTCTTTTAGGCTTTCTTACGGAAGTACAAGTAATCGCTGTGTTTTAACAGGTCGTATTCAATGAAGCAGGTAAGTAAATCTTTTGATTACTTATTATTTGCTACAAAGTTATATCTTGCATAAAATTAGAAATTAAAGCTGGCATACAACTCATTAATATAAAAGATTATCATGAAATTTAGTTATTCTCTCGGACCCCAAAAAAACAAAATGATTATTCTATTTGTTTTTATAATCACCCTTTTTGCCATTCCTTCCTTCGCTCAAACCAACACCCAATCAACCGAAGAGGCAACCGACGCAACGCCTGCAAAGGTAAAATACAAAACAAAAAAGAACGTGTTCAGGTTCAATAATTTGATTAGTATTTATCCATTTCAGGCAGCCATTAACTACATGACGTTAGGTTATGAATTTAAAATAGGGGAAAAAACGGCCTTTAAAACACTGGCGGGATATGCCGAAAAGGAAGGCAATATTTTGGGTATTAATAGTATCTCAAAGTATTCAGGATTTCGTATTGAAATGCAGTTAAAATATTTTATCACCAAAAACCCAGACGTTTTTAATGGGGTTTATTTTGCCCCTTTTGCGCTGTATAAAAACTGCAACTATACTTACGATGAGGATAAGTGGCTCTATGATCCAGTTTTACAATATAGTACCTACATGCTAGTGCAGACTCGCGATAAAGCAAGTGCTTTCCACGTTGGTTTTCTGTTGGGTTATCATACCAAAGTGGGTGAAAGTTTTACGATCGATATGTTTGCCGGTGAGGGGCTGATGTCGGCCTCAGGCAACTATAAGCTAGGCACACGTATTTTGGATGCCTATTCCAACGAAATTCGAATGAAAATTGGGTTAAGTGTTGGATTTGGCTTCTAAATAACATCACGACGATAAGGGATCAATAGATTCTTTCTTTGATATGTCTCTAAAGGAGTTGCCCTTTACAAAACTAATATCCTTATAATCAATAAGTTGCGATTATTTCAACAAAAGAATAATATCTTATGCAGCATTTTAAAGTTAATTATTGTCTACTTAAATAAGCTTGTAAATGTTAAATGACGAAAAACTTATTAAACAATGCGTTGATGGTAATGAGAAGGCGCAGAAAGCATTGTATGATAAGTATTCGGCAACAATGATGGGAGTGTGTTATCGGTACGCCAAAAACCACACCGACGCAGAGGACATTTTACAAGAGGCATTTATTAAAGTATTCACCTCAATACATCAATTTCGTAATGCAGGATCGTTAGAAGGGTGGATAAGAAGAGTAACAGTAACAACCGCTTTAAATTATATGAACCGTAGTAAACAAATCAGAGAAAGCATTAGCCTCGAGTCGATGGCTTATGAAGTGCCTTTACAAGCTGAAGAGGCAAGCATTAAACTTAATGGTAAAGATTTAATGGATTGTATCCAATCGCTGCCCGATGGCTTTAAAGCGGTATTGAATTTATTTGCTATTGAAGGGTTTTCACATCGTGAGATTGCAGGGATGTTGGACATTAGTGAGAGTACCTCTCGTTCGCAATATACGCGTGCTAAGGCACTTCTTGCGATGCGAATTTTAGAGCAGAATAAAATTTTGGTTCCGGTATCTAAAGGAATTTAGAAGGTAGATTTCTAGCATATAAATGGGTTAACGATAACCCATCTAACCCATTATAAATTAGACGTGGATAATTTCGAAGAATTTTTAAAAAAAGAAGCACAAGGTTTTAAAATACAGCCCTCCGATTCGGTTTGGAAAGGGGTTCATGCGGCTGTTGTGAAGCCCCGACGCATTTTTCTTGTATGGTACGGTGCAGCTTCTGCAATTATTTTATTAAGTGTTCTTGTGGGTTATTTTGCATACACCCATTCGACCAGCAAACAAGAAGCAGGGGCAATGCCTCAACAAAATGAAACCAAGGCGAATCCTCAAGTCTCTGCTCCTAATCATAGCGACATCAAAACGAATCCCGATTCTATGAAAGGGTTGGAAAGTGTGACTAAAAAAGCTTTTTCTTCAAGGGAGAAAGGCATTACAAACCAGGAAATGAATAGAGAGCGGGAGAGCAGCATTTTAAATGAGAAAAAGATGAATGCGATCCAGAAGAATCCCTCCATACCAACAGCTAAGACAAGGGTAGAAAACCAGGGGAATTTAATGGTATTAAAGATGTTTCCGTTGCGTTCGGCAATGCCGTTAATGAGCACTACTTCTTCGGTAGAGATGATAGGAAAACAGAGAGCCCTAAATAATAAAATGCCTTTGGGAAGGACGCAAAGGGAAAAACGAGATAAACTTTTCTTTTCTGTATCGGCAGGATTAAACGTCGCGAAACCCGTAAGGCTTAATTATAATAGTTTTATTAAACCAGCATTAGGTTTTGGTGTGGTTATTTTAACCCGATACGAATTTTCTACTTGGTTTGGTATGAGTGCCGGCCTTGGCTATCAACAAAACAGTTACAAGGTAGGGGCGGTGATGATTTCCCCAGAGACCATTTTCCTTAAATCCTCCAACGGAATGGTAGCCCAAACGGCACAATACAAGCTTAGTAACGAATCGATGAAAGTTAATACCTCTGGTCAAATTTTTGTTCCAATAGCGGTAGAGTTTAAAAGATATATTAGCTCTAAATCGAACATTGCTTTTGCTCTTGGGTTTGATTTCACCAAAAAAATGGACCGTAACTATCTTATTAAAAACACCACCAACGACCGGTTGTTCATCAATAATGAACTTCTTAATCCTGTTTCTAGCTTTTTATCATGGGGTACTATATTTCATCATAAAATCAACCAAAAGATAGGGTGGCTTGGGGGTTATAAGTTGCAATATCAAATAGGAAATACCTTTAAAGGTGTTTATGGTTTACAGGAGCATTTACTAGTAAATAGTATTCAAATGGGATTAGAATTCTAATCTATTCATAAACGTTTCTATAGTATTAAACCGAATGCATTGCTTTTATTCTTTCCTTCGCTTTCGTTGGAATTCCCATCGTAAATTATCTTCGATTTTATTATAACGAAGAATTCGTATGCCATACTTCGTATCCTCTTTTTATTATTTATTTTTGCTTTAACCATGACGTACCCATTTTATGAGGTTGAAGTAATTAAAATTATAGATGAAACAGCTATGGTGAAGCGATTTTATTTCAAGGTCTCACCGGATGAAAAATTCGAATTTAAAGCGGGACAATTTGTGATGCTCGATTTACCCTTGGATTCACGTGTAATAACAAGAAGCTATAGCATTGCTTCTGCTCCCACAGATGATACTCTATTTGAAATCTGTGCTGCACTTAAGGCAGATGGACAAGGCACACCCTGGTTATGGAAAAACCTTAAAGTGGGTACCAAGCTTAGGTGTAGTGAAGCCGTAGGTAAATTTATACTCCCCGAAAGCATCAATCACGACCTTTGTTTTATAGCCACAGGCACGGGTATAGCACCATTGCGCAGTATGATAATGGATATTTATGCTAAGAAAATGTTGCATAAGAACATCTATTTAATTTTTGGCAACCGATGGGCGAAAGATATCTTGTACAGAACCGAATTTGAGGAATTGCAAGTCCTGCACCCCGAATTTAAATTTATACCTGTTCTGAGTCGCGAAACTTCAATAGTAGGGGAAGGTAGGCTCGGCTATGTGCATCAAGTCTATCAGGAGTTATTTGCTAACCAACGAAAGGCCCACTTCTATTTATGTGGTTGGAGTGCTATGGTTAGGGAAGCCCAGGCCAACCTAAAAGGAATGGGGTATACTAAAAGCGAGATTAAACTTGAACTCTATGATTAAGGATTTGAATTTGGTACGAATTTTGTGTTTCCAATTTTAAAGTGTACCCATTTGTTTTAAATAGTTAAATTTGTAAGCGTTATTTCTACCAAAAATGAAAAATTTTATTTTTATTCTGTTCCTAATTTTTGCTACGATAGGCGCCAATGCTCAGGTCGATAAAAAGGCCCAGACGCTATTGAATGAACTTTCGACCAAATACAAGAAGTATAAAAGCATCAAAGCACAATTTGCCTATACCCTCGAAAGTAAAGCCACCAACGTTAAACAAACACAGAAAGGAGTGCTTCATTTAAAAGGGAATAAGTTTAAGGTGGATATTGCGAATAAGGAAATAACCTGTGATAGTAAGACGGTTTGGACCTATAGTGCGAAAGATAACGAAGTTCAGATAAACAATTACAACCCGAACGAGAACGGGTTTAATCCAGCTCAGATATTTACCATGTATGAGAAAGGGTTCATCTACAAGTATATTGAAGAAAAGCTTGAAAATGGCAAGTCGATTGCTCAAATTGAATTAACGCCTACCGATAAAAATAAAAAGTTTTTCAAAGTAAAATTGTTTATTGATAAGATTGGCAAGCAAATAGTACGCTCTGTTGTTTATGACAAAAAGGGTAACGTTTATACCTATGAAGTTCAAACTTTTCAAGCCGATATAACCGTAAATGACACTTTTTTTACCTTTGAACCAGCCAATCATCCGAATTGTGAGGTAAATGATTTACGATAGAAAAGGAATAAGCGTTATCCATGAACGCCACTTTTGGGGAGTAGCCCGATTCAATTTTCGTCCAACAACTTTTTCAATGCATTGATGTTAGCTATTCCAATAGAGTTTTGTTTTTTGGCATCAGCTAGCCACAAACTGAACCAATCGAATCGAAAAATGGTTTCAAAACAGGTTTCAAAATTGAAGTTTTCTACAATATGTTCTGTAAAAGTATATTGTTTTGTTTTGAAGTGACTTCTTAAAAAATCGAAACGTAGCTTAACCCGGGGGTGTTTATTGGTATGAAGTAGCACAAAATTGGTATTAAAACTACCGTAATAGGTTTCAATTACATTGTGATTGCTTTCCGGAACAACGATATAAAATGCTTCTCCTTTTGCATTTTCCTGAATTTGCTGACAGGTTCTCAAGGCAATAGGTTCGGTATACTGATCGGCTACAAAGACGAATTTTTTACCGATTACCTTTGCATAAGGTTCAAACAGGTTCTTTCCGTCGTTAATGTAATTTTCATATTTGCTTACCTTTTCACTAATGCTTTTCAATTGGCTTTTGAAGTCTAGATTACAAAGCTCTCCTAGCAATAAAATTAGTGTAGTTAAAGGATATCCTAAGGCCATGCGAGGCTGAAATCCTGGTTCGGCACTATAAACTTTAACCCCATTAGCCTCTGCCCTTTCTTTGAGTTTACCACCGGTGGTAATACAAATAATTTTACTTTCTCGTATAATTGCTTCATCAAACAGGGCTAAGGTTTCTTCGGTGTTGCCCGAATAAGAACTTAAAACAACAAGCGACTTTTTATTTACATAAGCGGGCAAGATATAATCGCTGATTACTTCTATTGGCAATGATAGTTTATCAAAAAAGAGCACCTTAGCAATGCGGGCACCGATGCCCGATCCCCCCAAACCGCCAGCAACAATCGTATTAAGTTGAGACGATTTGAACTTATGATGGGTGTAATTTTGAATTACATAATCGATTTGTTTGCTAAAGTTTTTTAATTGTTCCGATTGGTATTTCATATAAACCCCCTTTAATTTCCAGGTTTGCAAATTTAGTGTGTTTTTGCATTTAATAAAACAATAAATTTGTTGAGGTTTTTTTATCTATCTATCATTCCTTTCATTATGAAAAACGTAGTACTTGTTTCATTACTTATTATACTCTTGCTTCCAGCTTGTGATTATGCAAAATTCGACCGGTATCCAGGTACGAAACTCGATAGTATTCCGCAAGAATTTAGAGGCATTTATAAAGACCCGGATAAAAAATCAAAAATTCAGAATAATATTATAGTTGAAAAAAATTATTGGATGGAGAGCACCAAGTCGGCAAAATATTATTTAAGTGATTCCTTCATTCTCTCCACGTATAAAGGGGACTATTTTCTAACTACATTGGAAGATAATAAACGAGCTTGTTATGTGCTTTATCTAAAAACTTCAGGAACGGATTTACTGTTATATCCTATTTTGTATGATGATAAAAAACCAAAAGAAAAAAACAGCATGACAAAATATTTCAGCCCACAAATAGAAAAAGATAGCAGTACGGTATTCATGATGAACGAGGAAAAGCTTTGGGAATACACACAGAAGGAGTTGTTGAAAGGGGAATCGATGAAACTTAAAAGGCAAGTGAGTAAATAATACAAACCACCGCCCGATATGGTTTACGTTAGTTTTCTTTTTTTGGCAAAAAAACGAGTTACCAGGGTCCCACATTCATCCTGTAAGACGCCACCCATAATTTTTGTTTTTGGGTGAAGCAAATTACCTTTATTATGATATCCTCGTTTGTCATCAGACGCGCCGAATACGATACGGTCAATCTGAGTCCAATAAGCCGCTCCGGCACACATAACGCAAGGCTCTACGGTTACATAAAGGGTGCAATCGCGTAAATATTTTCCGTTTAAATAGCTTGCTGCAGCAGTAAAGGCAATCATCTCGGCATGAGCCGTTACATCGTTTAATGTTTCTGTTTGATTAAAGCCTTTTGCAATAATTTTTGTGCCACTCACAATAACGGCCCCAATAGGTACCTCGTCTTTATATCCAGCCATTTCGGCTTGCTTTAATGCTTCACGCATAAAACGTTCGTCAAGTACTAATTGAGCTTCAGGAGTTACCATTTTCTAGCAGCAAAGGTACACGTCTAAAACTAAATTTGCCATGATGTATCCTTTTCAACTGCCGATATTTTATTATTTTTGAAATGTCATTCGGTCTAACAACACGGTTAATAATGAATATCAAATCCATTTTTTTTCTTGTATTCAGTGCATTTTGTGTGCTTCAATGCAGGAATTTGGAGCATAAAACAATTCTTACCGGAAATATAGTAACCGACTTAAATGAATTATTTCAAGAGGGTACGATGCAAGTTGATATTATGGATTCGGTGCTCCAATCGCCTCGGGAGAACGAATTAATGCTTCGTATGCAGCATGCAACCGAACAAAATAAAGAATGGTATAATGATTATCTTAGTCAAAATAATACGCTGAGGGTGCCGCCTTATCATCCTAATTTTGGCTTGACCGAGAAAGAGTATAACGAGTTG
>CANNQU010000045.1 GCA_947507965.1 Bacteroidota bacterium | reverse complement strand
TGTCGTTTGTTTGGTGCATATATTTAGGTGTTAAAGGTAATTAAAACATTACCCTTAACCGTCCAGTGTTCCGTTCCGCTACGCTCCACTACACACTGGACGGTTAAGGGTGTTCTAAAAACTGTTTACACAATCTACTATATACTACCAGTAGTCGATTTGAAAAAACAAACTCTTTTGGAGTAAATTTTGCAATTCTTGAGCTCATTTGGATTTCAGATAATTCAATGGCCCTAAGAATTATTAATGGAGATGAATATTATACTAAGGAAGGTTCAATGTCAAATAAATATAAATACATTGTATTTACTTGTATCTGACATTCTATTCACTTTTTGATAATGTATTAGTCCCCGTTCTTCTTAGACTTTCGCTTGGGGCTCGGCGTATGTCTCCGACTACGTCGAGGAGTTGGCAAATCTCTGATTTGCGACATATCAATTTTCAAAAATTAAGGGTTGATTATATTGAATTATAGGTTTTGCAAAGTAGTTAAAAAAGGGCGATTTTTTCGCACATTTTTCGCAGTAAAAATACAAAATATGTTTATATACTGAAAACATGATTTGGAGCAAATAAATAAAATAAGTACTTCATTGCCGTTATCCGGTGGGGGAATACAAACTGGGATTACCTTGTTTTTTAATTCAGGACTAAAATATTGAGCTCCTCCTCCTTTAACTCCATTTAAATCAGATGCAGTGCTTTGAAGAACTTTTACATCTTCTGTTAAAGTAAATTGTTTTAAATTCCTTTTGTCCATAATCTATTATAAACGAGTAATCGGCTACAATATTCTGGTGTATCAAAAGTTTTCTATTAATCAATTCCATTCCTGTTTTTATCCATAAATAATATCTCAAAATATTTCCCTCTTTTCCTGTTTATACTATTTAAATTGTCTAATTCAATTTTTTTTTTAATTTTTTCCAATTTATTTTGCTTTTCAATAGGAGTTAAAGTTGAATCTTTCTCATATTTTTCAAAATACCTCATGGAATAAATTTCACGTTCTTCTTCTACAGTAGGGAAATAATAATAATTGACCCATAAAAGATAGCCCCCCCCCCGTTTTTTACTTCTATAGTATCATAACATTTTAAAGTCCCATCGGATTTTGACACTTCAATAAAATGAGTACCGGCAGTCAAAGCATAGTTGTAATTATTCTTATAATTTACACTATCCACATTAAGAAATTCCTTATTATCAATAATTAATCTCACTGAAATGTTTTCCTTGTTAAGACTATGATTAAACAAAGTTATTCTAATTTTCGAGCTAGACGAATTATCGATTACTTTGTTTTTTTGATTACAAATATTGCTACAACTGGAAACCAAAATCAACATAATTAAGTTTTTCATTATTGTTAATATCATTTTATTCCGCTCCGGTACTAACTTGGCGAATTAAATAACTAGCTTTCGCTCACCCAGCCTACTCCTGTGCTGAATGTTCAAATGATTTGGTAAAAAAATAGAGGCAACCATAAAATTGCTTTATCAAATTACCATTAAGTCGTTGTTATAAAAATCTAGCGCTTATTTGCCCTGCTGGAAAATAAATTATTTTTTTGCAATATTAAAATGTTTAACTATATTTGCAAAAGATTAAGCAAAATATATGTCTACGTATTCCATTAAAACACTTGAAGGCTTAACCCATTTGAAAGCGCACACCATTCGAACTTGGGAGCTTCGCTATAATTTGTTGAAACCGAAAAGAACAGATTCGAATATTCGTTACTATGATGATGAGCAGCTGAAAAAGTTGTTAAATGTTTGCGTTTTAATTAACGCCGGAATGAAAATTTCGAAAGTCAGCAGGCTTACCAATGAACAAATTTCACTCGAGATCGAAAAGCTGATGGCGGGCACTTTGGGTAATGATTGGCAAGTTGAAGCCATCTCAAACCAGGCTTTAATAGCAATAGCTGCCTATGACGAACCACTTTTCGACAAGATATTTTCAAACGCACTGCTTCGATTTGGGATGGTAAAAACTTACCTCAAAGTAGTCTATCCGTTAATGATTAAAACCGGTTTGATGTGGAGTAAAAACGACCTGATGCCTGCACAGGAGCACTTCATGTCGAATCTCATAAAACAAAAACTCTTCGCATCTATTGATGCTCTCCCGTTGCCTAATAAGGCAAGCCAAACTTGGGTGTTGTTTCTTAATGAAAATGAAGAGCATGAAATGGGTCTCTTATTCGCATCCTATATCTTACGTCAACAAGGGAAAAAGGTTATTTATTTAGGTGGTAATGTACCCTATGATAATATAGCATCCGTGATTTCACAGTGTAAGCCAACACATATCTACACTTTTTTAACAAAAAATCTTCCTGTAAATGAGCTGAGTAAACTTTTCTCTAACCTATGTGCCGACTTTCCAAATGTGCACTTGTGTGTTTCCGGCCGCTTCGAAGTGGTTGACCAAGTTATTCAAAATTACGAGCGATTATTTTGGATTAAAGATATTGAAAATTTAATGCAAGTTTCCAATTAAATGGTTAATAAAAATATAAATAAATTAAACAAAAAATCGACCATTGCCGTCATCGGGTCAGGCTTTGCCGGTTTAACATCTTCTGCAATGCTTGGAGCCGCGGGAGCCGATGTCACTGTTTTTGAAAAAAATATGGATATTGGAGGTCGTGCTCGGAATATAACCATGGATGGATTTGTTTTCGATATGGGACCTAGCTGGTATTGGATGCCCGACGTATATGAGAAGTATTATAATGTTTTTGGACATACCACCAGCGACTTTTATGAGCTGAAGAAGTTAGATCCTGGCTTTCGAGTGGTCTTTGGTAAGGATGATTATATAGATGTCCCTGAAAATTTTGAACGGCTATGTACGCTCTTCGAAAGTATTGAAAAGGGCAGTGCTGTGCAGTTACAAAAATTTATGAAGCAAGCGGCTTACAAATATTCCGTTGGTATGAATAATATGGTTTACCTGCCGGGTCATTCGGTGAGCGAGTACTTGAGCTTAGGCCTAATTAGGGATGCATTCAAACTTCAACTGTTTTCTTCCTTCAGCAAGCATATTCGGTCTTTCTTCAAAAACCCACGATTGATAGCCTTAATGGAATTTCCCGTATTGTTCTTGGGCGCAATGCCCAAAGATACTCCGGCGCTCTATAGCTTAATGAATTACGCTGGCTTAAAACAAGGCACTTTTTATCCTCTGGGTGGTTTTGGCAAGGTGGTGGATGCGTTTCAAAAAATCGCCGAGGAAGTGGGTGTCAGTATTAAAACCAATGAAAGGGTTGAACGATTAGAAATAAACTCGGGTGCAATCAAAAACATTCATTCCAATGGTGCTTCTACTGCAGTTGACGCCGTCATTGCTACGGCCGACTATCATCATGTTGAAAATTCACTTCTTCCTCCAGCGTATCGCTCCTATGACAAGGCCTATTGGAATAAGAAAGTTTTCGCTCCATCGTGTTTGATATTCTATTTGGGGGTGAATAAAAAGCTTGAAAAATTAATTCATCATAATTTATTCTTCGACGAAGATCTTAATCAACACGCCATAGAAATTTATGAATCCCAAAAGTGGCCATCTAATCCATTGTTTTATGTGTGCTGCCCCTCTAAAACCGACGCTACGGTAGCTCCCGTAGGATGTGAAAACCTTTTTGTTCTTATGCCTATAGCGGCAGGACTTGTTGATACAGAAGAAATAAGAACACACTACTACCACATCATTTTGGATCGATTGGAAAAGTTTGCCGGAGAAGAAATTAGGGGTCATGTGACAACGAAAAAAACATACTCCGTTTCCGACTTTAAAACCGACTATAATGCCTATAAGGGCAATGCGTATGGACTTGCCAATACGCTCCTGCAAACCGCTATATTTAAACCAAAACTGAAGAGTAGGAAGGTAAATAATCTTTTTTTTGCCGGACAGCTTACGGTGCCAGGACCAGGAGTGCCACCATCTATAATTTCGGGGCAAATAGCGGCAAATGAATTACTAAAATCAACAACTTTACAACAACAAAATTAATGAAATCAATTTTCGACGAGGTGTCTAGAGCGTGCAGCAAACTCACCACTAGAGCCTATAGTACTAGTTTTTCCATGGGAATATTTTTTCTCGACCCTAAATTACATGCTCCCATTTATTCAATTTATGGATTTGTGAGATTTGCTGATGAAATTGTAGATAGTTTTGATGGCTACGATAAGAAATATTTATTGGACAAATTTAAAAATGACACCTATGAAGCCATAGAGAACAAGATTTCTTTAAATCCGATTATAAATGCCTATCAGGAAGTGGTAAATAAATATAATATGGAGCTGGAATTAACGGATACCTTCTTTAGAAGTATGGAGATGGACTTGCATAAAAATGAGTATGACAAAAGTCGTTATGAGCAATATATTTTTGGCTCAGCTGAAGTGGTGGGCCTTATGTGTTTGCGCGTATTTACTCAAGGTAATACAGTAGTCTATGAAAAGTTAAAGCCTTCAGCCATGAAACTAGGAGCCGCATTTCAAAAAGTAAATTTCTTGAGAGACATAAAACAAGATTATGAGCAATTGGGCAGAACCTATTTTCCAGGGGTGAATTTAGATTCTCTATCGGACACCGATAAGTTAAACATTGAAGAAGAAATTGAGGAAGACTTTAAATTGGCTTTGGTCGGCATAGGGCAGTTACCGGCTAGCTCTAGAATGGGTGTTTATCTTGCGTATTATTATTATAAGAACCTGCTTAAAAAAATAAAAAATGTGCCACCCAAAAGAATTATGAATGACCGGATAGGAATAAATAACGCACTAAAACTATTTTTGTTGTTTAAGTCTTACCTTCGTTATCAAATGAATATATTATAAAAGAAGGAATCTCGAACCGATATTTGTTGAGAACATAATTAAATGATAATGCAACCTGGCAATCGAATATGGTAATTGAAGAAGAAGTAATTTTGGTCGACTCGAATGATATGGAGTTGGGTACGATGGGGAAAATGGAGGCACATCGCAAGGGTGAACTGCATCGCGCATTTTCTGTTTTTATTTTTAATTCAAAGGGCGAATTATTGATGCAACAACGGGCGTTAGATAAGTATCATTCGGGAGGCCTCTGGACCAACACCTGCTGTAGTCATCCGCGAAAAGGGGAAGTTACAATGCATGCAGCACGAAGAAGAATGCAAGAGGAGATGGGCATCGAATGTACGATTAAGCCCGTTTTCAATTTTATTTATAAGGCTCATCTCGACAAAGGCCTTATCGAGCATGAGTTTGATTATGTTTTTTTTGGTGTTTCCGACCGTACTCCCAAAATCAATGTATTGGAAGTATTGGAATGGAAATATATTACTATGGAAAATTTATCTGAAAGTATCAAGCTCAACCCTGAAAACTATACCGAATGGCTTAAAGACTGTTTCGATAAGGTTTGCTTTCACTTTCAAAAATTAGAACGTAAAGAACTCAACTAGTCATAAGAAATAGTGTCACCAATAATCGCAAACTTCATCATCGTACTGAGCGCATTCCTTGCAATGGAGTGCGTGGCGTGGCTAGTACATAAATATATAATGCATGGCTTTGCTTGGTTTTTGCATCGAGATCATCATAATAAAAAGATAGAAAGATTCTTCGAACGAAATGATTATTTTTTTATCATTTTCGCATTACCCGGTATCACCGGGTTGGCCATAGGCATGTATCTCGATTATAATTTTCTATATTGGATCGGGTTGGGAATTACATTTTATGGAGCAGCCTATTTTTTGGTCCACGATGTCTTTATCCATCAGCGTTTTGATTTTTTTAGAAATACCGATTCTGTTTATTTAAGAGCCATTCGTAAAGCACATAAAGTACATCATAAACATCTAGGCAAAGAGGATGGCGAATCGTTTGGAATGCTCTGGGTTTCCTTCAAGTATTTTAAAGAGGCAATTCATTCTAAAACAAAATGAAATCATTGTATTTAATTATAAACTGTGCCTCCTTTATAGTGCCATTTATTTTTTCTTTTCATCCTAAACTGGCATTCTACAAACACTGGAAGTCGGCGTGGTTAGCCATCTTAATATCGGCCCTTATTTTTGTACTTTGGGATGTATTATATACCTATTTAGGGGTATGGGGTTTTAATTCAAAGTATGTTTTGGGAATCTATTTTTTTAATCTTCCCATAGAAGAGGTGTTATTCTTTTTCTGTATCCCTTATTCCTGCCTTTTTACAATCCATTGTTTGGATTTGCTGATCAGGAAGGAGTCATTAGTGTATTCGGAAAAAACGGCAACTTTACTATTGTTGACGGGGCTCTTTTGTATAGGGCTTTTTAATATGGGTTGCTTGTACACAACGGCCTCCGTTTCCGGTTTATTGGCCTTGATACTTTGGCTCAAATTTGGGCTCCAGGTGAACTGGCTGGGTCGTTTTTATTTCTATTATCTAATGCTACTCATCCCTTTTTTTATCGTGAATGGAATATTAACCGGCACAGGTCTCGACGAGGCCGTAGTTTGGTATAATAATTTCGAAAATATGGGAATTCGAGTACTTACCATTCCGTTAGAAGATTTCATTTATGGGATGCTTCTTATTCTTCTCAATTCGGCGATCTATAAATACATGGAGTTTCGAAATAAAAGAGTTGCTTCTGCGAAGTAGTTTTTTTATAGTTTCTTTGTAGACAATAATCCGGTCCTCTATGAAAGTAATTATTTTCTCAGCCCCAAGTGGCGCAGGCAAAACCACCATCGTCAGGCATCTGCTAAGCAATCCGCATTTGGCCCTCCAATTTAGTGTGAGTGCTTGCACACGACCTCCCCGTCCACATGAGGTGCATGGAAAAGATTATTATTTTATGACCCCGGAGGAATTTAAAACACATCTTCAAAACAAGGATTTTCTGGAATACGAAGAAGTATATCACGATATTTTTTATGGCACGTTGAAAAGTGAGGTGCAGCGAATTCATGATAGCCATAAGACCGTAATTTTCGATGTTGATGTGAAAGGTGGTCTCAATATAAAAAAACATTTCGGTGAAAACGCCTTGGCTATATTTGTAAAACCCCCATCGCTAGAGGTTTTACAAAAGAGGCTCCTGCAACGAAGCACAGAGAGTGAAGAGAAACTGAAAATGCGATTAGGCAAAGCTGTTTATGAAATGAAATATGAACCCTTTTTCGATCAGGTTCTGGTGAACGACAATTTAGATGACGCACTCCAAGAAGCAGAAAAAATAGTGTCACAATTTTTAGGTTTATGAAAATAGGATTATACTTCGGCTCCTTTAACCCTATTCATACGGGGCATCTAATCGTGGCGCAACAGCTGCTGTTACAGGCCAATCTTGATAAAGTTTGGTTTGTATTAAGCCCACAAAATCCATTGAAGAAAAAGCAACATTTGTTGGCCGAGGATAAAAGATTGTTGCTTTTAAAAAATGCCATTATTGGAAATGATGACTTTGAAGTAAGCGATATTGAATTCAATATGCCCAAACCCTCCTATACTATTGATACCTTAAATAAATTGGTTCGAGAGTTTCCTGAACATACTTTTTCTATACTTCTAGGAAGTGATAACTTGGAGAAATTCGTGCTCTGGAAAAACTATGAAGAAATTTTACAGAATTTTAAAATAGTAGTTTATGCTCGCGGTATTATCGACGAAAAATGGGAGCAGTATCGAAATGTCGTTTTGTATGAGGTGCCCTATATTCATATTTCCGCAACGTATATTCGTCATTTAGTAAAAGAAAAAAAGCGTATTCGCTACCTTGTTCCAGCTCAGGTTGAAGAAGATATTATGAAGTGGTATTCGGAGGAATAACACCCAAAGTATTGGTTATAAAACCAGTGCCCTCCTTATTTAAACTGTTCTAGTAATTTTCCACTGCTCTCTAATACTTCTTGGTGCAAAGAGTTGCCATGGCTATCCATGGTGCAAATAGCCTGAAATTTTTCTACACGCAATTTCCACATGGCTTCGGGTGTGCCAAACTCCAAACATCCTACATCAAGTACTTCCTTAATGCATTCAGCATAGTATTGAGCCGCGCCGCCAATGGCATTCAAATAGATGCCTCCATGGTCCTGAAGCCCTTTTAACGTTTTTGGCCCCATGCCCCCTTTCCCGATCACAATACGTGCTCCTGTTTTCTTCAATACATCGGCCTGATAGGGTTCCTCACGGCTACTGGTGGTTGGCCCTGCTGCATTTATTTTCCATTTCCCTTCTTCGTTTTTGTTGATCACCGGACCGCAATGATAAATTGCCCCACCACTCAAATTAAAAGGAGCATCATGGTCCATCAAATAATGATGCATGGCATCTCGGCCGGTGTACATTAGACCAGAAATTTCCACGATATCTCCTGCCTTTATTTTACGAACATCGGCCTCACTAATTCCGTTCTCTCCTAAAACGATCTGTATCGTATTTCCTTCTTTGCTCTCTAACGCGGTATACATTTTTTTCGGCTCTTCAGCATCTCTGAACTGCCATTTAATAATTTCACCATTGGTAGCGTTTAACGCTATACCGAGCCTGCGATAAGCCCAGCAGTTGTATGCAACACTTACAAAATAGGAGGCGGGCAAACGATTGTTTTTGCCAATTTTGCAACCTAATAAGGTTACATTACCACCAAATCCCATGGTGCCAATTTTCAATTGATCAGCATTGGCCATCACATAGTTTTCAAGCTCCCCTAACTTTGCATCACCATTCACATCATCCGTTGCTCTAAATAATTGCTCTTTCGCTAAAGCATAGCCACTGGTGCGGTCGCCTCCAATTCCAACACCAATAAAGCCGGCACTACAACCTTGCCCTTGCGCCTGCCATACCGCATGCATAATACACTTGCGCACGCCGTCGATATCTCTTCCGGCTTTCCCCAGATGCTCTAATTCGCAGGGCAGTGAATATTGAATATTTTTATTCTCGCAGCCCCCACCTTTTAAAATTAATTTTATCTCGATAAAATCATTACGCCACTGTTTAAAGTGTATTACGGGTGTGCCAGGTCCTAAATTGGTTCCGGTATTCGAGCCATCAATACTATCTACGCTATTGGTACGAAGTTTCCCGTTTTTTGTTGCTAGTGCAATCTGTTCGAAAATAATCTCCTCTATCTCAAGCTGGTCGGTACCCACAGGGGTATGAATTTCAAAGGTAGGCATCCCGGTATCCTGACAGATAGGCCCAATATTTTCACAAGCCATGTCAATATTTCGAGTAATTGTATTCATCGCAATACCACTCTTGCTGGCTTTATCCTCACGGATGTTTGCGGCTTGAATCGTGCGACGTACATCACTTGGAAGGTTCGTACTGGTTTCAACAATGAGCTGATAAATACTGTTCTTGAGGTTGGATGAATTCATAATGCAAAACAACAGAATTATCTAGTCAATTTAGGTATGGGTTGATAAAGATTTCTATTGTATAGACTAAATCCATTTAGCATGGGATTCTGTTGATAGCAGGTTCTGGGTTCGCTAAAAGCGAGCCTGATGAAGTCGTATTTCGTATTATGTAATTTAAGCATGAGAATCCGTGTTTCCAAATACCTGGAATCCACCATTTTGGATTACTTATGGTAATACTTAGCCCCACCAAAATTATTTTCCTAATTTCGCACCTCATTTATAAAAAAGTATAATGCTTAGAACACATACCTGCGGCGAATTACGGATGGTAAATATCAATCAAACTACGACCTTGTGCGGATGGGTTCAGGGCGTCAGGGATAAGGGCGCGCTTCTTTGGATCGATTTACGTGACCGCTATGGGATAACCCAAATTACGATTGAAACAGAGAAAGTCTCCGGCGATATGATCGATATGGCACGCCGTCTGGGAAGGGAGTATGTAATTAAGGTTACGGGTACGGTATCGGAGCGTTATTCGAAAACAGATAAAATAGCAACAGGCGAGATTGAAATTATTCCCCATACAATTGAGATTTTGAATAGTGCATTAACACCACCATTTACGATTGAAGATGAAACGGATGGTGGTGACGAGTTGCGTATGAAATATCGTTATCTCGATTTACGCAGAGCAGAGGTACGCACGAAACTCCAATTGCGGCATGAGGTTTCTAAAGCTACCCGTAATTTTCTTGATGCACAAGATTTTATTGAGGTGGAAACGCCCGTATTAATCAAATCGACACCCGAAGGAGCTCGCGATTTCGTGGTGCCTTCTCGCATGAACGAAGGACAGTTTTATGCATTACCCCAATCGCCGCAAACCTTTAAGCAATTGCTGATGGTGGCAGGGTTCGATAGGTACTATCAAATTGTGAAGTGTTTTCGCGATGAAGACCTGCGTGCCGACCGTCAACCAGAGTTTACTCAAATCGATTGCGAAATGAGCTTTATTGAACAGGAAGACATCTTAAACATGTTTGAAGGTTTAGTGAAACATTTGTTTCAACAGGTGAAAGGTATTACCATAGACAAATTACCACGTATCACCTACCAGGAAGCCATGGATAGCTATGGGTGCGATAAACCGGATACTCGTTTTGGAATGAAGTTTAATTACCTAAAAGGTAACGGAGTGGATTTAGTGGGAGGAAAAAACTTTGGCGTATTCGATACGGCCGATGTGGTGATTGCGATAAACGCCAAAGGATGTTTTAACTATACCCGTAAGCAATTGGATGAACTTACCGAATGGGTTAAAGACCCCAAACGTGGTATGGGAGGTTTAATTTATATGCGTTGTGAAAATGGGTCATACAAATCGTCGGTTGATAAGTTTTATGGTTCTAATGATTTGCAAACATGGGCTGTAGCATGCAATGCCACCGAAGGCGACTTAATTTTGGTGCTTAGTGGGGTAAAGGAAAAAGTGCAAAAAGCCATGGGCGATTTACGTTTGCTTTTAGGAGAGCGAATGGGTTTACGCGACAAAAATAAATTTTCTCCGCTTTGGGTAGTCGATTTTCCTTTGTTGGAATTTAACGATGAGGATGGAAGATATTATGCCATGCATCATCCGTTTACATCGCCTAAACCGGAAGATATTGCTCTACTTGAATCCAATCCGGGAGCGGTTAGAGCAAATGCCTACGACATGGTTATTAACGGAGTGGAAGTAGGAGGGGGAAGTATTCGTATCTTCAATAAGGAGCTTCAGTCGCGTATGTTCGATTTACTGGGCTTCACAAAAGAAGAGGCACAGAATCAATTTGGATTTTTAATGAATGCCTTTGAATATGGAGCACCTCCACATGGAGGCTTGGCTTTTGGCTTCGATAGGTTATGCAGCTTATTTGGTGGCAGCGAAAGCATTCGCGATTATATTGCATTTCCGAAAAATAATTCGGGGCGTGATGTTATGATTGATGCGCCCAGTATTCTCGATCGCAAACAAATGAAAGAATTAGGTTTAAAATAAAATATGATTAAATCACTTTGTGTTTTTTGTGGCTCCAGCGTGGGTGATGATATTCGTTTTCAAAAAGCGGCGAAAGAGATGGGCGAATATTTGGCCCATCATAACATCACGCTCGTTTACGGCGGAGGGCGCATTGGCTTGATGGGCGTAATGGCCGAGGCGGTGCTCAAAAATGGGGGCAGTGTGACGGGTATTATCCCCAAGTTTTTGTCGACCGTGGAGGTAAAACACGATGGGTTAACCACGTGTTATGAAGTAGATGACATGCATACCAGAAAACAAATGATGTATCAACTAAGTGATGCTTTTGTTGCCATGCCGGGAGGGTTTGGAACACTCGATGAATTGTTCGAAATAATTACTTGGCATCAGTTATCGTTACATAATAAACCGATAGCGATCTATAATGTGGAAGGGTACTTTGATGCGCTGTTACAAATGATTAATACCATGCATTCTCAGCATTTTATTCCGGCCAATTATGCGTCCTATTTAAAAGATGCAACAACGCTAAATCAACTCATGAAGTTGATCGGTTGACCCCGTTTATCAACCACCATGGTCCTTCTTATTCCAGGCTTTTTTTTATTATTTCTTCTAATGCAGTGAGATGCGACTTAAAGGCGTTTTCACCAGCTTTGGTGACGGTGTAAGAAGTGTTCGGTTTTTTATCAATAAACTGCTTTTTCACCGCAATATATTTTTCACGCTCTAAGGCTAAAATATGGGTCGACAGGTTTCCATCCGTTAAATCGAGTGTCTTCTTTATCGAAGCAAAGTCAACACGCTCCTGCACCATAAGCATACTCATAATTCCTAATCGTACCCGGCTATCGAATGCTTTGTTTAAACCGTCTATAATGTTCATAGGTTCTTTTTATTACGGTTTAGTTGTTGCGTTCATATTTAGTCCACATAAAACTACCATATAAAATATGCATGATGCCAAAACCAAGGCTCCAAAAGAGCAATCCGTAACCTATAAACCAGGCATTGAGTAAGCCTAATATTATTTGTATGAAGCCTAAATAACGGATGTCGTTTAAAGAATATTTGCTTCCATTGACCAAGGCTAATCCATAGAAAATAAGAGTGCATGGGGCTATCAGGGCGATTTCATGTCTTGAAAATAAGATCAGGCAAAGTAGGCCTCCTGTAGCCAATGGAATGAGTAAGTTTTCCATCAATCGAATGGCGGAGGAATCGATCATTTTTTCATTGTTTTTTTTGGTTCGGCGGGAAGTGAAAAAAAGTAAAGTGGTTAAGGAGGCTAAGAGCACAAGTATTCCATCCACCAATAGAAAAAGTATTCCATTCCTTCTTGTTTCCAGGTTACTCTGCGCCTCGCTCCAAATTCCATTATAGTCTCGGTAACCAAAATGTTGGTAGGCAAGCCATGCCCCAATCAATGCAAAGCATCCGGCACTAATACCCGAAAGCCCACTTAAAGAGATGAAGCGTGATGAACGCTCCATAATACTCTTAATTTCTTTGAGTGTTTCTAATTGTTCGTTTGGTGTTGCCATAATTTAAAGATTACTTTTTAATGCAAAGTTAAGCAAAACTTGTTTTCACCGGCAAAGGATCCTTTCGGGTTCTTTTATTTATTTTTTGTTGCTTGGATTTTTCGATTTTAAAAACTTACCTTCGCGCTGCCTTTTTTAAAGGCACCTATGCGTAATTATGATCGAATACTTTGGCTCTCTGGACAACGTGGTAACGAAATTACCAGCACTAGATAAAAAGTGTTGGATTAATGTTACTGCCCCATCGGCCCAGGAAATCGAATTACTGACTACCCAATTCAAAATTCCAATTGAAATTCTTAACGACATTCTCGACAGCGATGAATCGGCTCGTATTGAAGTGGAAGGGCGGTATCTTATTATTATTGTAAAAATACCGGTCTTAAATTCCGATGATTCTCATATCCCCTATATCACGGTTCCATTAGGTATATTAATTTCAAACGATTATTTAATTTCCATTAGTAACATAGAAAACGATATCACGAATGACGTTAAAAATAATCGTTTTAAGAACTTCGACCTTAGTAATCATCGTAGGTTTGTACTTCAAATGTTTTTAAGAATCAGTACGCAGTATCTACGAAATTTAAAAGATATAAGTCGAACCCAACGTGAAATTGAGAAGAAAATCAATATTTCTGTTAAGAATGAAGAACTATTGAAATTGTTGGACATGGAGAAAGCGTTAGTCTATTTTAGTACCTCGTTAAAAAGTAATGAGTTGATGATTGAGAAGCTCAAGCGAAGCAAATTTAGCAAGATGAGCGAAGAAGATGAAGATTTAATTGACGATGTAATCATCGAAAATCGTCAAGCCATTGAACAAACGAGTATTCATACGAATATTATGAGTGGTACCATGGATACGTTTGCCAGCATCATTAGTAATAATCAAAATGTGGTTATAAAAACCCTCACCACCATTACGATTGTTTTGATGATACCGACTTTAATTTCAAGTTTTTTTGGAATGAATGTAAAGCCCGAGAGCATTCCCTTTTCGGACAGCCCTTACGGATTTGGAATTATTTTGTTTTGTTCCATTATGTTATCTACCATAGGCTATTTGTATTTTAGAAAGAGAGATTTGTTTTAATTGATCCGTAACGTTTATTTCAAGAACTAAAACTCCAATCCTGCATGATTCTTATCGCCGACGAGATGCACCCCGCCTTAATGCAGGGATTACGAGACCAACAAATTCCATTTAATTATCAACCCCATATTGCCTTACATGAGGTATTGGATGTTATTGCCCAATACGAAGGAGTGGTGGTACGTACCAAATTTAGTATTGATAAAAAATTTATTGATGCTGCTCCCCGGCTTCAGTTTATTGCCCGTGCCGGAAGTGGCACCGACAATATTGATGTAACCTATGCAACGCATCGCGGTATCCAAATAATAAATGCCCCTGAAGGCCTATGTGATGCCGTTGCTGAGCATACCATCGGGTGTATTCTTGCCCTTCAGCATAAAATCCTGAAAAGCAATGAGGAGGTAAAAAATTTAGAATGGAAAAGAGAAGAAAATCGTGGATTTGAATTAATGAATAGCACGGTGGGTATTATTGGATATGGTCATACGGGTAGTGCGGTAGCGAAAAAGCTAAGTGGTTTTGGTGTTCATGTTCTTGCATTTGATAAATATAGAAAAGCCGAACAAGGAGAGGAGAATCGTTTTTTTTTCGACGCCTATGCAACCTCCAGCTCTCTTCATACGATTTATGAACAAACGGACATACTTACGATACATGTTCCACTAACCAAAGAAACGGAGGGATGGATTAATAGGAAGTTCTTTGAGCAATTTAAAAAGCCCATTGTTTTTATCAATACAGCTCGAGGTGGAATTGTAAATTCGTTTGATTTAATACAAGCCTTGCAAGGTGGAATAGTAAAAGCGGCAGCACTCGATGTACTAGAGCAGGAGCCACCTTTTAGCAGTGAAGGGGAGTCAACGGGGTGGTTTAATACCTTACGTGCAATGCAGCAGGTAATTTTTACCCCACATATTGCGGGTTGGAGTACGCAAGGTTACGAACGTATTAGTACTGTTTTAAGTGCTAAAATAATTAACTTTTACAGTAGCAAACGCAATTCGTAATAAAATTTCAAAGTGGGTAAGGGCGATGTAAAAAAAATACTGTTAATTGCACAGATAAATAATTATAAAAAAATACTTTTTTAACTTGATTTTATTTAATAAAATTGCCAACTTAATCGGACTGTAACAAACACAAAGGATATTATATGAAAAAGGTTTACAACATAAGCAGAAAGGCGTTACTATTGGTTGCCTTCGTTTTCACCGCCTTCAATACGTTTGCCAGTGGCTCCGTACGGGGGGTTGTAAAAGACTCTAAAACGAATTTGCCTCTTGAAGATGTACAAATTATAGCAAAACTTAATGGCATTTATCAGGCTGATGTATATACCAATGATAAAGGTGTGTATGATATTAAAAGTCTACCTTCAGGTTCTTATTCTCTTATTTTCAAAGCGTTAGGATACCAGGAGATGGAGTTACAAGGTATAAAAATTAATGATGACGAGGCCTTAGTCATGAAACCGGTATTAATGTCGGTACCGTTATCGGGTGGGGTAATTGGTATAGTTGATGTGGTGGCCGTAAAGAATCCACCGCTTCGACAAGGGCAGATAGGAACTCATATTACAGGAGAAAATATCCAAAAGACGAAACAGAATAGCTTAGCTAAAATCGTTGGGGTAACGGCCGGTGTTTATACTAAAAACGGAGGTGCACCATCTTTTTTAGGCTCACGTTCAAACCAAACGGGTACTTTTATTGGTGGCGTAAAAGTTATCGGCTCCATCCCATTAATTCCTGATGCCTTGAATGAAGTTTCGGTAATTACAGGTGGTGTGCCTGCTCAATATGGCGACTTTACAGGCGGTGCCATTAATGTTACGTTTAAAACACCAACATTAGCCTATATCAATGTATTTGATTATTCCAATTCAATGCTATTTGATCGGTATAACTACCAGCAGTTATCGGGTTATTTTTCGGGCCCACTAAAGGTCATCAATAAACTCGACCCCGGTAAAGAGCGTGTTGTTCTAGGTTACACCCTTGGATTTTCAGCTGTTCATCAGCGCGACGGAAACCCATCGGCCATTCAACTATATAAGTTAAACGATAAAAAGTTAGCGGAGCTTGAATTAAGTCCAAATGCTCCAAGTCCTACGGGCACTGGCTTGGTGCCAAGAGCGAGTTATGTAACTCAAAATGATTTCGAGAAAATTAAATTCAAAGAAAATGCGGCGTCTTCCAGTGTTTCCTATATCAGCACCTTTACCATACGCCCGGCTAAAAATATTAGTATCGATGTTGGCCTTAACGGCGTTTGGAGTCGTGGAGCCGGTTACAGCTTTACCAGCTCCTTATTTAATTCAAAAAATGCATCCGAGAGCACGAATATGACCAATCGGTTTAGCGTGAGTATGACGCATAAGTTAAAATCGGGTGCCGATAAGAAAGACGATAAGGACAAAAAGGCTGACAAGTCGATTGTTACTGATGCGCTTTACACGGTTAGAGCGGATTATACCATCGTCTCCAGCAGCAATTATTCACCGGTGCATAATTTTGACACATGGAATTATGGGTATGTTGGGAAACTTACAACCTATAAGGCCCCATCCTATCAGTATATCGACTATGGCTTGAATGGACAGGGTAAAACGTTTGTGGATCAAAATGGTAAAACGGTGGTATTGCGCAGTTATTATGAGCAAGCGGGTTATCGTGATACCGCATTAACGTTCGAAAAAAGTAGTTTAAACCCAATCTCTGCCAATTACACGCAACAGGTGTTTGATGAATATGGTAGATTAATTAAAAATACCAATACGGTTGAGGCATTGGGTGGGTTATTAAATGGTGATGGCCCGAATTCTGTTTATAGCATGTGGGCTAATGTTGGAGCCTATCCTTCGGGGTACAGTAAAAGCCGCTCCGACCAATTTACTTTTTATGCGGTAGGAGAAGCATCATTAGCACCTCCCTCTGATAGGCTAAAAAAACATGACTTGCAATTTGGTTTATCTTATGAACAACGGGTTCAACGTGGCTATAGTTTAGCCGCCGCAAGCCTTTGGGGGCGAGCAAGTGCTTTAGCAAACCAAGCGGTGTTAGAGTTGGATCGTTCGAAACCAATTTTAGCCTATGATGCCAATGGCGTGTTTCAGGATACAGTTTATTATAATCGGTTATTTAACGCAGCCGATGAGAGCATTTTTGCAAAGAACTTACGCCACGACTTGATAGAAAGAAACGCGAAAGATATTTACGGGAATCCTATTACCGACAATTCATGGATCGATGTCAATGCCATGAAGCCTGAAGACATGAAATTATCTTGGTTTGGCACGGATGATCTTTTTAATAATGGAAATCAATTGGTAAGTTCTTATGGATATGATTATTTGGGTGAAGTTGTCAAGGGCCGTCCTTCTATAAAGCAGTGGAATGAAGATCCGAATAGACCCATTGGTGCTTTTGCCCCTATAAATGCGGCAGCATGGATACAAGATCAATTCAATTACAAAGAAATAAAATTTCGATTGGGCTTAAGAGCAGAACAATTTGATGCAAACATTAAAGTACTCAAAGACCCTTATCTTTTATTTCCTGCACACACGGTTGACGAGTGGAAAGAAGCAGAAAGAAAAAAAGGCAATACGGCTAAGATTCCTTCTACCATCGGAGGCGATTATACCGTTTATGTTGATAATTACAAGAGCTCTTCCCCGAATTTACTTGGCTTTAGAAGCGGAAGTACCTGGTATAACGTTGATGGTAATGTGCTCTCCGATCCTACTGTTTTGGCACAAGCCAGTGGCCGTATCCAACCTTGGTTAGTTAATCCTACCGTAGATTTAGGGAAATATAAGTTAGATGCTAATGCATTTCAAGACTATACTCCAACGCCTATTTTTATGCCTCGTATTTGGTTCTCGTTCCCTATCAATGAAGATGCCGAGTTTTTTGCCAACTATGATGTGTTAAGTCAACGTCCTGCTGAAGGATTCTTTTCAACGAATGCCGACTATCAATTTTTCGAACGTCGCGCATTAGATGGAACATTAAACAACCCCAACTTGAAGCCATCGAAAAAAACAAGTTATGAAGTAGGATACAAACAAACGTTAACGGAGGCTTCTGCCATCAGTTTTATTGCTTCCTATTCTGAAACTCGTGACCTGATACAACAGAAACGCTTTTACCAAGCCTTCCCTACGAGCTATACGGCATTTGGTAATGAAGATTTCTCCACCTCTAAGGCGTTCCGTTTGGAATACTTCCTTTATGCCTTCCGCCACATGGATATTGTTGCCAATTACAGCTTACTTTTTGCCGATGGAACAGGCTCTTCAGCATCTACAAGTGCCGGATTGATTGCAGTAAATAAGCCAAGTCTAAAAACGTTACAGCCGCTGGATGTAGATTTTCGTCATACCTTTAAAATAGGTGTTGATTATCGTTACAAAACCGATAAGGCACATCCTTATGATGGACCAGTGATGAAAATGAAAGGAAAGGATCGCAATGTACTTGAAAATTTCGGGTTGAATTTACAACTTCAAGGCTTCTCCGGAGCCCCTTATACAGCTTCAGCAAATAAAAATGTGTCGCAGGTAATCGGTGGCAGTGTTTCAAGAAATCCAATTCAAGGGTCGCTTAACGGGCAACGTTTGCCTGGGCAAGCCTATTTGGATTTAACAATGGATAAAGACTTTGTAATTAAATATAAAAGCAAAAGTTCCAATGTTGATAAGGATGGAAATAAATCGTTCCGCCTGAATGTTTATCTCGTTTGTAATAATGTTTTAAACACACAAAATGTATTGGGTATTTACACGAATACTGGGTTGGCCACAGATGATGGCTACCTAACTTCGGCCGACGGTATTCGTGCGGCACAAAACCAAATCAATGAACAGGCCTTCATTGACCAATATAAACTTCGACTTAATAACCCGGGTTTATATGCTTTGCCTCGTCAAATGCGCCTTGGCATGCGTATTATTTTTAATAGTATTAAAGACATTTAAAATGATAACAGTGATTACTAATTTAAAAAGTTTAACCATGAAACTTAGCAAAATAAAAGGGATCGTATTTATTGCTACCGTTTGCTTCTCTACCGCATTGCATGCGAGGGAAATAAGAGGTATTAGACCCTCTAATACCAATGAAGCCGGAGCAGGTTTGATGAAGACCGCAGGTGGCTGTGCTCAGCCCACAGCTAAGATAACGCTCGATATTAATAACGTTCGAACAACCATATTAAATGGAGGCGATATGTGGTGGGATTTGAACAGTGCCAAGTATGAAATTCCAAAGGTTACCGACCCCAACCAACGGAAGTTGAATTCAATCTTCGCCGGCTCACTATGGATTGGAGGTTTGGATGGAAGCAATAATTTAAAGATTGCAGCCAATACCTATCGTCAAACCGGGGTGGATTTCTTCGCAGGCCCGCTGGATACACTTGCCTCTGTGAGTGCCAATAAATGCACCGAATTTGATAAGGTATGGAAAGTAACCCGTGCTGAAATTAAAGACTTTCTAAATCCAAATATCAATACCACCACCGATGATATGAATTCGTGGCCAGGTAATAATGCTAGTTTTGGATCTAGTTCAGTATCGCATTTCTTGGCGCCTTATGTTAATGTAGGGGGGTCCTTAGATTATGAGGCAGGAACCGATTATCCTAATGTTTTAGGTGATATGGCATTATGGTGGGTATATAACGACAAGGGTAATGTGCATACCGAAACGAATGCATTGGCTATTGGATTAGAATTACATACCATGGCGTTCGCCTTTAAAACCAATGATGAAATTAATAATATGACGTTCTACAAAACAGAAATTATTAATCGTGGAAGTGATTATCTGGATAAGTGTTATTTTGGTCAATGGGTAGATCCTGACTTAGGTAATTATGCCGATGATTATGTAGGTTGCGATGTAGGACGTAGTTTAGGTATATGTTATAATGGTGATGATGATGACGATGGTATATTAGGATATGGGGTAAACCCACCTACAGTTGGAGTTGACTTTTTCAAGGGGCCGAAAGATGAAAATGGGAATCCTTTGGGAATGGGTAAGTTTGTGTACTATGAAAATGATTTTACACAATTTGGAAATCCACAGACGGCACAACATTTCTATAATTATTTAAAAGGTATCTGGAAAAATAATGTTCAAATGACTTATGGTGGAAACGGTAGAACAGGAACAGATACTTGTAGCTATATGTTCCCTGGTGCTACTGACCCGGCAGGACGTCCGAATTGGACTGAGAAAACATCGGGTAATCAGCCCGGTGATCGACGCTTTTTGCAAAGTGCCGGACCGTTTAAGTTAATGCCTGGAGCTCGTAACGAAGTTACCGTTGGTGTTGTATGGGCTCGGGCATCATCTGGTGGGGCTACCGGCTCAATAGAATTATTAAAACAAGCAGACGATAAAGCTCAAAAACTATTTAATAATAATTTCGAAATCACCGATGGCCCTTCTTCCCCCGACTATGTTATACAAGAGTTGGATCAGGAATTAATCATTAATTTATCAGCGGATACCAATTCAGAATATTGTACTCAAAAAATCGAAAAATACAATGCTACGGTTATCGGTTCGGCTGGGAATAATATTATTTATAAATATCAGGGCTATCAACTCTATCAATTAAAAGATGCTTCTGTGACTTCCGGCGAATTGAATAATGCAGATAAAGCACGTTTAATTTTCCAATGCGATATAAAGGATAATGTTGATCAAATAGTGAATAAGGTTTTTGATCCCACAGTATCGGATTTTGTGAAAGTGTTAAAGGTTTTTGGTGAGAATACAGGAGTACGGCATTCCTTTCAGATTAAAAATGATGCGTTTGCTGCAGGTAATAATGCGTTAGTAAACTATAAGAATTATTCCTTCATGATTCTGTCCTACGCCAATGCTACCAACGATCAAAATGATCCGGATCAATATTTAGCGGGTCGATTAAATGCTAAGCTCGTCACGGTTTCACCTCATAAAGTATGGAGTGTTAATAATGGAATTAATAACGACTCTCTTGCAAAATATGGCGATGGCCCAATTATGAAACGCCTTGAAGGGAGAGGTAATGGTGGTAACTCGTTGGAGTTAACTCAGGAAACAATCAATGAAATACTGTCCTCCGGGAGCTCGGAATTTCCAGTGTATAAAGGAGGTTCCACACCTATAAAAATCAAGGTAATTGACCCACTGAAAGTTCCATCCGATAAATTTGAGATTTTCCTGACCTCAGACAATCTGAACAGATTTAGTCAGATGTCGAAAGTAAAAGGCGACTCGCTTTGGCCTAGTAGCAGATGGGTGATTGTTCGATCGTCGAATGGAGATTCGGTTAAAAGTGATGGGAATTTAGCTATTGGAGCCGAACAAATTATTTCCAAATGGGGAATAAGCGTTACCATCAAACAAGTAAGCAACCCGGGCAGCTGGAAGTTTAATATTGATGATGCCATCTTTAACGGATTTATTGAAGCCTCTTACGAGTGGAAAGATAAAAACCAGCAATGGCTCACGGGATTGCCGGATGTAGATGATGCAGTAACACTTCGAAGCTACCCGATATTAAACTGGATACGGTCGGGAAAAACAGGAGAAAATACGATCAAAGGGAACACCATAAATTTCGATCCTTATACGCATGATTATTTCAATGACTTCGGTAGTGATATCGATATGGTTGATCCACAGGAGGTCTATGAGAAAGCGCTGGAACGTACGTTTGCTCCTTACCGACTCTGTGCTTATGCCCCCTATACCGCCGCAAAAGGCAACACCTTTGGTCCGGCCTTCAATAATATTACTTCTATTACTCAAAACCGACTCGAGAATGTTTCCAGCATTGATTTAGTATTTACCTCGGATCAAAGTAAATGGACACGGTGTGTGGTTTTTGAAGAGGCAGAACAGCCTGCAGACGCCATTGGAGGGGCATCAAAATTAGGATTACGGAAATCTCAATCCGTGGGAAAGGATGGCCTTGCTGATGGTACGGGTACAGGAAAAGGATGGTTTCCAGGGTATGCCATTAACATAGAGACGGGTAAGCGTCTTAATTTAGCTTTTGGAGAAGATTCGCATTTACCAGGCGAAAATGGTACGGATATGATTTGGAATCCAACTTCGAATGTGTTTTCTTCTGTTGATGAGTATCCGCTCGTAGGCGGAAAGCATTATATTTATATTTTTACGGATGATACCGTGGGAACCGGAAGTAGTGCATTTAAAATTGGTACCACCGGTGGAGGCTATGATGAATGTAATGCTATTGCAACGGCACTTGTTGGTGGAATACCGGGCGACCAAATTAAAATATTCCGGTCATGTATGTATGTTATGATGCCTTATCTCACCCCACGGATGAAACTAAAATCAGTAAAAGATGGGTTAATCCCAAGTGATTTACGTATCCGTTATCGTGTAACAAAACCGTATCAACGTTATAAAACCTCGATAACATCCAATAATGGTAGGCCACATTATGAATTCGACACCAAGGATATTGCCACTCAATTTACCAAAGCAGCAGCACAAAAAGGCGTTGAGAAAATTAATGTTGTGCCGAATCCATATTATGGCTTCTCTCCATCTCACGACTATGAAGGAGACCAAATAGCCACCTATGTTAAGTTTACCAATTTACCTCAGAAATGTACCATTCGTGTATATACCTTGAACGGTAATTTAGTACGAACCATAAAAAAAGACGATAACCTGGTAGAGGCACGGTGGGATTTGAATAATGGTAGCAATGTTCCAATAGCCAGTGGTATGTATATCATACATATTGATTGCGGCGATTTGGGTGTAAAAGTATTGAAGTGGATGGGGGTTATGCGACCGGTAGATTTGGATTCATTCTAAGAAGTTGTTTAAATAGTAGATTATATCAATAAAGAAAAATATTAAAATGAAACGAATTATATTAAGTATCGCCGCCATCAGTTTAGTAACCTTAAGCTGGGCAGGAAATCCTGCTCGAACAGGCACCGCTGGGGCCACAGAATTAATGATCAATCCATGGGCAAATAGTAGTGGCTGGAATGGCATTAATACAGCCAATGTAAAAGGCGTGGAGGCTTTTAATTTGAATATTGCCGGACTTACCCAAATTAACAGCACCAATGTCGCATTTTCCTATGTTGATTATTTGCACTTAGCGGATATAAAAATTAATGCCTTCGGTCTCGCCCAAAAAATAGGTTCTTCTTCCTATATCGGCATTTCGGTTTTTTCTATGAATTTTGGAAATATTGAACGAACGGATGTGAATAACCCAGAAGGCGGTATCGGAACCTTCTCTCCTCGTTTCAGTAATTTTGCCATTGGTTATGGACACAAATTTTCGGATGCCATTTCTTGTGGACTCGTTTTTAGAGGCATTTCAGAGGCAGGCGCAAGCGATGTAAAGGCTCGAACTGGAGGTCTGGATGCGGGGGTTCAGTACGCTGGAAAATCGAAAAGAGCCACAATGCCTAAAAGTGAAGTGAAAGGACGTGATATCCACTTGGGAATATCCTTACGAAATGTTGGTGTCAATGGTGTTTTTGCCGGAGATGGCTTATCCTATCATGCAACCGATGTAGATGGTGTTCAACGTACATTACAGGTTCGATCGGCTACCTTTCAATTGCCCACACAGTTGCATATTGGCTTGTCTTACGATCTTCGCCTTGACAAGGATTCGGGAGTATATAGTAACCGCCTTACGGTAGCAGGTAACTTTTCTTCCAATGCCTACGCCAACAATCAGCTGGGTTTGGCTTTAGAATATGGCTATAAAAGAATCTTTGCCATTCGTGCAGGGTATCAATATGAAGACAAAATAAATGATGCTGACTTACGAATCAATGCATTCAGTGGCATTGCTGCCGGTGCAAGCATTTATATCCCACTAAAGAAAGGGGGCAGCGATAATCAACTGGCATTTGACTATTCCTTCCGCGATAGCCGAATTTTAGGTGCTACCCATAGTTTAGGAATTCGTATCGATTTAGGTGAAAGCGAATAGAATAATAATAATAGCAATACCAAAATAATAAAGTATTTTTGCCGTAAGGATAAACGTTCCAGCCATTAAGGCCGGGACGTTTCTTTTTTGTATTACCGTTGTAAAAATAGCATCAATGTCAGAACTACAATATTTTACTCAGGAAGGCTTGGATAAGCTGAAGAAGGAATTAAAGCATCTTAAATCGGTTGAGCGTGAAACCATAAAGCAAGCGTTGGCTGAAGCACGTGATAAAGGCGATCTTTCCGAAAACGCCGAATATGAGGCTGCTAAGGAGGCTATGTCACATAATGAAACTCGTATCATTCGTATTCAGAATATTGTTGCCAATGCCCGGGTTATTGATGAAAGAGATTTAGATTTGAGCTCAGTGACGGTTTTGAGTCGCGTTCGATTCATGAATCATAAGTTAAAAAAAGAACAAACATTTAAAATTGTTTCAGAGAGTGAAGCCGATTTTAAAGAAGGTAAAATATCTATGAAGTCACCGATTGGCTCAGCATTAATTGGTAAAAAAGTAGGCGATAAATTTGAAGTAGAGGTTCCAGCCGGCAAGTTAAAATTAGAAATACTTGAAATCAGCAGATAAGTTGCTGATTCATTATCTCAACCAATTTTCAGGATTTTGTTTATCCATATTTTTCCATATTTCTAAATGTAGTTCGGTTTTTTCATCTTCCTCATTTCTCATAATACTACCTATTAAACCTCCCACAGCTAGCTGTGAACCAACCGATACATTAACTTTACTTAGCTTACAGTAAACGGAGTAGTAGTTTCCATGGCTTACCAATACCGCAGTGCCCATTCCAGGCACCGGAAAGATAGCACGAACCTCTCCCTTGAAAATTGCTTTTGCGATGGCGCCGTCATGGGTCGCAATATCTACTCCAAAGTTTTCTGTTTGTACATTTGGAATGGTTGGGTGCGCATGAACCCCAAAGGGCCGTATGATATATCCTTTATCGACAGGCCAAGGTAAGTGGTTCTTGTTTTTTTCAAAATCGGCGCTTAGGGCATTACCTGCTGCTGTGTTATTACGGTCTGTAAACGATGATTCTTTCTTTTTTGAAGTGGTTGTCTCTGTTTCTTTTGTGGTGGCTTTTGTTTTGTTTCGTGCTTCTTCCGCAGCCTTACGCCGTGCCTCCTCTATTTCTTTTGAGATTGCATTGGTAATTGCTTTATCTAACTGTTTAATCTGTAATGCCTTTGCCTGAAGATCTTTTCGCATTTGTGCCTCTTTGCCTTTCAGTTGCGAGAGGATTACCGCTTCTGTTTTTTTATCGCCTTCCAACGCTACCTTTTGACTTTCGCTGGAATGTATCAAGTCTTCTTTTGTACGTTTACTGCCTGTAAGCTGTTCAATACGTTGATTTAGTCGGTCTTGTGTTGCATTAATTTCGTCGGCCTTTTGTTTGCTGAATTTTCCTATTTGCTGCAAATAATTTAGATGTTGGTAACTCTGATTAAAGTCTTTGGCCGAAAAAACAAAGGCCATCTTATTGGTCAGACTTCGGTTTTTATAGGCCTCGTAAATCATGGCCGCATATTGCTTTTTTAACGCCTTTAAGTTTTCTTCCATTTTTCTAATCGAGGTCTCCAAATATCCAATTTCACTACTCAACAAATCAACTTCTCCTGCGGCGGTATTTATTACCTCTTGACGAACTTTTATTTGCCGGCCAATGGTTTGTAAATCACATAATGTTTTTTTTTGTTTCGAGCTATTCTCCTTCAAGGAGTTTTTGGTTTGCTCCATTTCCAGCTCTTTTTGTTTTCTACGTTGCTCTAATTGTTTTCGTGTCTGTGCATTTAAAATATTAAATGTACAGATTAGAAATAATAGGAACAGGTTTCGAATGGCCATTATTTAATATTCATTTTTGTGTAACTGGATGGGATATTGAATTTAATTTCAACCGGTGAATTTATGGAAACACTGGTATAATTTAACATGACATGCACCGTTTTTCCTTTTGAATGTGCTTCGATCTTTAAGTCGAAGGGAAGATACTCACTTTCTACATATTGAAAATTGGTATAGTTTACCTTGATGGTGTCGAGTGACGTTTTATCGGTTAGTATCGTCTCTAAGATTCTAAATAGCTTCGAAGCAAGTAGCTCTTGCACGAACGAATTTTCTGATGAATGGGCTCGGTAATGTTTGGTAATACTGTCGGTAATAAGATTTGAGTTTATCAATGGAGCATTGCCACACAATATGTTCTGAATCATCTCAAAGGTAATATCGGTTTCCGAATATTTCTTCAAAAAGGCATACGATTCTTTTGCATATTGTCCATTAATGCGGTCCATAATTTTGATGGTATCCCTGGTGAATAATATACGTGCTGCTTCTATACCAAGTGCTGGGCTTACGCTCATCCAAATAGCAGAATCATTTATTATCCTCATCGTTATCATTAAGCTTAGCTCATTTCCGTCGTTGGTATTAAAGTCGGTATTTACTTTCGCTGATAACGTTCGATAACGAAAAGAGTGGCTCGTTAAACTGTCGGATAACGAAAAAGAGGGCGTTATGACAATTTGTTTTTCTTCTTCTTTAATGCGTTGAATTTGTTTATGTTGCTTGCAGGCCGAAAGAAATAGCAATGCCGGTAATACAAGCATAAGGATAACCTGTTTGATGTTCATTTCTTCAGTCGATTAGTTTTTTTGAATTAATTTTCAAGCTCAATGAAGAGGAGGAGTTTCCATTTCCTACTGCTTTTTTCCAATATTCCATGGCTTTTTCAATCTCTTTTAACTGATAGTACACATCGCCCAGGTGTTCGTTTAGCACCCCGTTATTGGGCTCCTTCAGTAATGCGTTTTCAATAAAAAGTTTGGCCTCTGTGTATTTTTTTTGTTGGTATAAAACCCATCCATACGTATCCAAATAGGATGCATTATTAGGGTCAATATCAAGTGTTTTTTTAGACATGGTTTCTGCTTTATCCAGCCTCTCTTTACGTAACGATAAATAATAGGAATAATTGTTTAAAACTTCTAAATTATTCGGGTCGAAGGTTAATATTTTATCGAAGGCATCATCACTTGATTTGAAATACTTCAGTTCATTGGCGGCATCACCAAGTATCGTAAGCAATTGAATAAGGAGCTGGGTTTTATCGGAGCCAATATCGGAACCATTTTTTGCCGTTTCCATTGCCGTAGTATAGTCTTTTAGCAGGTAAGCAAAATGTGCTTTGTAATAATAAAACACGGCCTGGCTTGGAAAGGCTTCCAATGCTTCTTCAGCATGCTTTTGGGCATCCGTATATTGTTTCAACTGGTCTTCGCACAATATTAAATTTTGATATAAATTAAAATTAGCTTTATTATTATTCAGGGCTTTCAGGTAAAACTGCTTCGCTTCTAAATACCGATCGGCACGGTAAAGCAAGTCGGCATAAAGCATACGGCTAGCATCATCTTCGGGATGTGCTACGACCAGTAAACCACCAAGTTCTAATGCTTGTGTAAGAACAGTAGCACGATGTTCAAGAAGTGGAATGAATGAAGAAAGTATTTCGAGTTTTTCTTTTAAATCGGCATCTGGATTTGTAAAAACTATTTTTAACTCTTGAAATGACTTTTCATGTTCGCCCTTTCTCCGGTAAATATTGGCAAGTAAAAAATGAGCTTCAGGCATCGTCGGGTTGATGAAAAGAATTTGCTCCAGCAGCTCATTTGCTTTTGCGTCTTCCTTAAAGCCGAAATATACTTCAGCAAGTGCTACTTTATAGCGGGTTCGAGTAGGAAAGGCGAATATTAATTTTTGGAGTTCGGCAATGGCTTGGTCCTTTTTTGATAATTTCAAAAACAAGTCCTCTTTTTTAAATGAAATCTCTTCGTTTACGCCACTAACTTTTTCTAGTTTATCGAGGCAATGCAGGGCTTCGTTATATTTTTTAGAAACGATATAACTTTCAGCAGCGTTAAAATAATAGGATTCATTCGATAGGAACTGATCCGCAATATGTTCTAAAATTTTTGCCGCTTCAAAATTTTTATCGGTATGCGTTAGGTCGTCGGCAACCAATAATAAATACCAGATGTTTTTGTTATTGATTTTTACCGCTTGTTGTGCCGCCGGTAACGACAAATTGAACTGCTGTGTGGCATTATACTCTTTTGCAAGTAGGTAATGCGCCACATCACTTTTTGGATTAGCCAGTATGCATTTTTTGAATTGGAGGATAGCGTCATGATGATTTCCGAGAACCATTTGCTTATTTCCTTCATAAAACGCTGCGTCAAAGTTAATTTGGTCAGCTTCCTTTAATGAATTCCCAACGGAAGAAGAATTTTTGTTTTTTGATGCCGGCTGATTTTTACAGGCAGTGATAACGAGCAGGAAAAACAATGAATATATGGAATATTTTTTCAAGAAGGAGGAACAAGCTATTAACGTCTCAAAAGTACAGCTTTGAAAGATAATTTCAAAAGTATTGTGCTAAAGGTTGTTACGGGTATTTCAGTATTTGATGTGCTGGCGAAAATAAAATGATCCGCAAAGACCGTATCAATGCTGTTTCGTCATTCCTATTCTGAAGCCCTCCTTTCGCAGATCCTAGGTCCATGAACAAGTTACCATTGACGTATTTTGATGCTAAC
>CANNQU010000044.1 GCA_947507965.1 Bacteroidota bacterium | reverse complement strand
CTTTGCTTCTATGCCTCGTTACAAATTCGATAGCACAAGACTTTTCAATACGTGCAGATACCGCTTACGAGCATAAGCAATATAAAGAGGCAATTAAACTCTATAAAAAGCAGGCCAATTTCGATAACCAAGAAAAAAAACCCCATGCTGCCATCCAAGGATTATGTAATTATAATATTGGAAAATGCTATTATGCATTACAAAATACCGATAGCTCCATCTATTTTTACAAGCAAGCACTGCCCTTTTATCGCTCCCTTAACGACTGGTCGAATGTAGGCAACCTCCATACCAATATTACGTTAGCGCATGCCTCGGCTCGTTTGACCAACTTAAAATGGTCGAAACCGATAATTTACGAAGAGGACGTAAAAGAAGTTTATTTTAAAATCACTAAGGTGGATTACTTTAGCATCGACTCCATCCGTATTGAAATTAATGCCGGTAGCTATGATGGCGTTATTACAGGGCTTGAAGCAAAATGCTTAGGCGCCCTTAAAAAAAGCAAACCAACCGATCGAACGGGATGGCTATTAGCTAATGCCAAAATAATGTCGGTGACAGAGAACAAAACCATTCTTGCAGCCAAATTATATGATACGCAAGATACCATGCGGTATGTTTATGTAGATGATATAGCCAGCATCTATTGCAAATTTAACAGAAGTAAAACGGCAAGTCTCCTGCAGGATTTATCGACACTTCATATCTGTATGTTTGACAATTACATGATGCAAATGTATGAATGGCGCGATTTCTTGACGGATAACGATAGCCTTTACGAAAATGACATTTTGGAAAAAATGCGATACGATGTGAAGGAGATCTACGAAATGGTAAAAGACGATAAGGATTACGATACGATGTATTGTAGTGAAGGATTATTTAAAAGCATAAAAATGACAGAGGCCTTAAATAACTCCTCGGTAATGGATATTCGTGCTTTTCTACAGTTTGTAAGAACCTATCCAGGTAAATATGCAGGGATGAGATTCAAACTTTCGGAAACTTATGCTACCTGGATTATTAACAATTGCCCTTCGTCAGCAAAAGCCATGGTTGACTACTATCTTCATCAACCCAACAGATCATTGAAAATAGATTATCTTAAAAACTATGCTATTGAAATTCACCAAAGCAATTATTTTGATGACTGGAAGAATGAAGTGTTGAAAGATATTAAACAAAATAATCTTACCGCAACCATTGCCAAACTAGAGATGTTAAAAGATGCGAGCTACCTGCTTAAAAACGATAACTATCGAAGTTGGTATTATTACTGCAATGCCAAATACTATCAAAAATTAAAAGACACCTCAACCGCTAATTCAAACTTTAGAAAAGCATTAACCTACTTCACCTCAACATCTTTAACCGAAGGAATATACCTATGCAATGAAGCATTGAATCAAAAGAATCAAAACAAAATTGATATCGTTTTACAAAACGGACATTCCGGCTTTTTCAGTTTGAATTTTAGCCCGGATGGGAAATACTTCGTTACCGGAAGTACCGATAATAGCATCAAGCTTTGGGATGCTCGATTGGGGAAAGAAATTTTAACCGTGGCAGCTCATGATCAAGATGTAACCAGCGTTGCCTTCAGCTATGATGGGAGATACATTATTTCGACAAGCCACGATCAAACGGTTAAACTTTGGGACGCAGACAATCTAAAATTATTGAACACTTTTAATACCGGGATCTCGAACACAAGAGTTATTTTATCGAAAAATGCAGAGACCTTCCTCGTTTCAGGTAAAGATAGTGTTATACAACAGTGGAGCATCACGGAGAATAAAATGATAAAACAATTTTCGGAACATAGGAAGAGAGTTTATGATATCTGCAGAGGCATTAATGAAAATGAATTTTATAGCTGCGGTGCCGATAGCTTGATCTATAAATGGGATATAAAAACCAACGAAACGATACATTGGTATAAAGATAATGATCGCGTAACGGGGATTCAAACCTCGCCTGACGGCCATTGGATGAGTGCTACCCTCGCCAACGGGAAATTACGGGTTTGGGATTTGAATATAAACAAAGCCCCTTACCTGATTGATAACTTAAAAAGTTACACGAATTCAGATAGTACGGGGAGTTTTTATTTGTGTCAACCTGCTTTTAGCGCCGACTCCAGGTATTTAATTTACGGAGCACCAAATTATAGAATAAAAATACTGGAGTTGGCTACAGGGAAAATAATCATCTATGGGACTCAACATTATCTTGATTTACTGGAAATAATAATGAGCGATGATGGGACTTATTTCGCCACGGTAGCTCGTGATTTCTCCATTAATATCTTCGACTTTAAAAACTATGTTTTCAATGTAAATTATACGATGGCTAGTTTTCGTATTAAAGGTCACTCAGAAAGTGGTTCGCTAGAGTTTGATAATGAATCCTCGCTAATTATCTATGGAGGTGCCCTAAGAAAGTACAACCTGACATCGGGAAAGTCGGAAACAATTTTCGAATATCTAAGCACTAATATTGGTTCTAGAACCATCTTTGATGCCTATAAAAAAAATATGGTTTTCGTTAATTACTATGGAACAGAAGTCATACGTTGCAATATCGAAACGAAAGCGTTGGATACCCTCTTTAACTCGACGGTGAAAATCAAGGAAATTGATTATAACTTCATCACCGGCGTTCTGTTTGTTTATGATATCGACGATAACCTGCATCAAGTGGTTCAGGGAAGTAAAAAAAAGAGTATCCATGCAGCACTGCCTGATAGTGCTTTCAGAGGAATGATGTATAATAGCAAATGGTCTCGTATCTTTATTGCTGGATATAATTTTATAACGGTGTACGATACTTCACTCCATTTGATCACGAAACTAGAAAACTTTACCGACACCAATGCCTATATATTTCCATCCATTAGTGGTAATTATTTATTTAGAAGTGGGGAGAAGAGTTTTATTGATATCATCGACGCACGAGATTATCATATCACCCAATCACTAAAAACAGACTCTTTGGGTAAGATAGAATCCTTTGCCCTCCGTATGAGCCCCAATGACAGCATATTACTGGTGGGCCGGTATGATGGCGAAGTTCAGTTATGGGACTGGCGCTTGAATAAATTACTGAAAAAATTTAAGAAGCATGAAATCGCTATTCTGTCGTTAGCAATTTCCAGTGATGGAAATTATTTTGCCACCTCCTCACTGGATGATAAAATTAATTTATACCATCTAAAACAAACGGAATCACTCTGCACCTTATATTCGATGTCGAACAGAGGTATCTTAACCATAACCGACAGCAACTATTATATCGCGCCGCGCAGTTGTTACGATGGATTTGTGTTTCGTTTAAACAAACAAATATATACCCCGGAGCAATTCGATCTGTTTTATCATCGACCAGATAAGGTTGTACAGAAAATCGGCGCCGCCGACGAGGGCTTAGTCGAGGCCTATTATGCCGCATATATTAAAAGGGTAAAGCGAAGTGGTTTAGACTTAACCAATGTATCTCTAAATTTACAATTACCCTTATTGGAGATCGTAAATAAGGAAAATTTACCCATCACGACCTCACAAAATTCCATACGTATAAAAGTTAAAGCCACCGATTTACAGTATAACATTAATGCGATTCGACTTTGGGTTAATAATATCCCCATTTATGGCGCATTAGGATTGCCGGTAAAATCGTCGGTGGAACTTGAAAAAGATATCGATATCGTGTTACAAAATGGCCGTAACACCATTAAAATTGCCGCTGTCAATGAGAAAGGAACGGAGAGCCTGAAAGAGTATTACGAGGTAGTGAATAATTTTTATGATTCCACCGTGCTTCCAAAAGTACATTTAGTGGTGATTAGTGTTTCCAAGTATCGCGATAAATCGTACAATTTAAAATTTGCTGCCAAAGATGGACGCGATTTAATTGCTCATTTCAAAATGAAATTCCCTGCTTTAATCGTCGATAGCTTCATCGATGGTAATGCGGTGAAGGAAAAAATAATGCTGATAAAAAACAAGCTCTTGAAAACCAATGTAAACGACCGCGTCATAATATTTGTGAGTGGCCATGGCCTACTCGACGACCAACTGAACTTTTATTTTGCGACCCATGATGTTGATTTTAAGCATCCCGAAACGAGAGGCTTAAGCTATGAGCAAATTAATGAACTGTTGGACGGAATACCGGCTCGGCAAAAATTGCTTTTGATGGATGCCTGCCACAGTGGAGAGATCGATAAAGATGCAACCCCAACCACGCAATTAAAAACAAATGACTCCACAACGAAAGTAAAACAAGAGTATGTTAAACGAGGCAGCGTATTATTGGATGAAAGCAAGGTAGGCCTTCAAAACAGCTTTGAGTTAATGCAAGATTTATTCAGTGACCTTAGCAATGGTAATGGTGCGGTGGTTATATCGGCAGCCAGCGGCACGGGATACGCTTTAGAGAGTGCCACTTGGAATAATGGGGTCTTCACGTATTCTATTCTCAATGGCCTCAAAAATAATCTTGCCGATTTAGATAAGAACGGCACCATCAGGGTAAGCGAATTAAGCCAATATATAAATCAAGAAGTTCAACTACTTACCCATGGAAACCAAAAACCAAATTCAAGGGCAGAGAACCTCGAATATGATTGGGGACTGTGGTAATAGAAGTGCTTCATCAACCGTAATTGGGAAGTAAAGGACGTCAACGAATAAAAAAAGTCAAAATAGTTAGAACCTATTTTGACTTTAAAATTAATTTCTTTTTAGTAGCCGTTAACGTTGATTTGCGAAAAGTGAAACATCAAATTACATTACCATCATGATGTTCTTTTGCCATAAAACTATTTAACGATTGGCTCCAAATTTACATCTGCAACAATTTTAATATCAGGAGAAATTTTATCTTTCACTGCCGATGGAATGGCAATATTATAATCGGCAAGCAATAGAACAAAATCGGAATGAGCCGACAATTTACCGTTTTTAACGGTGAACACGGCGGGAGCTTTCATGTTTTTTGTAACACCGTGCATGGTCATATCACCAACGATATTAACAGGATAAGTTCCATCTTTTGACACATTTATTGAACCCGGATTTTCGATTTTACCTTTAAAGGTAGCTTTTGGAAACTTGTCGCTTTCCACATAGTTTTCATTATAATGCTCCATTAATAACGCCTTCTTAAATTCAAAAGCCTTTTGTAGCAAGGCGATATCAATTTGCCCTGTTTCCATGTTAACAATACAGGTCACCTTTTTGTTAATACCATCAATATTCTCTAATGGTGTTTTGGATAAAAAAGAAACGGTACCTGTTTTAGTGAAAAATTTGGATTGAGCGGAGGCAATATTCGCACATACAACAAATAAGGCCGCAATAAAAATGTTCTTGATCATGATAAAATATAAATTAAACGCTTAAAAAAATTACTTTTGAATAACACAACGAATTAAAATAACATCGGTTAGAAAACCAGTACAAATACCCTTCATTACGACCTCTTCCCCTACTTTCAATTGGGTTGCATCGGCATTATATACTGAATCCATCTGGCAACTCACACTGCTCATATCAACATCCGTGCCAAGCAATACGGAGTTTAAACCATTCTCATTATCGATGGACGTTATTTTACCTTTTACCGCCAGAACCTTTTCCTTCGGAGTTACCCCAATATACATCGAGCTAGCTGCTTTTTCATCATTGCTAAATTGGCTGCAAAGATCAACGGCTGTAACATTTATATCAGCCTTCACATGCATTAAATCTTTCGATGTTCTATTGTATTCCAGGTATCCATAAATTCCACCTGCTATGGCAAGTACTAAAAGTACTAAGAGTATGTATTTATATGCTTTCATAATATGAAGAATAATTTTGTATTAATTGATTCCGATGCAAAAGTAAATGAAAGCGAAGCAATAAACGATTCCCACCAATAGAATGTATCTTAAATTAAGTTAATACCGGAAAGGCCCGTGGCATCTGCTCGTTTCTAATCTCGTTTTTTTATGATTTCATTTGGAGGAAATAATTGGGTAAAAAAGTATGGTGTAGATTCCAATTACCCACAATTTTAAAAGTTAAAATTAATACATCAATCCGATCAATAGACCGTTATTGAACCCTCAATATCCCGCAGTGAGAATGCATTTGAGGGTTGGTGAACTGGTAAAAATAAATCCCACTCGGAATATCTAAATTTACTTCTGCATTGCCTTCAGAAATATCCGACTCCCATATTCTAATTCCTAGGGTATTAAAAATCTCCATCTTGAGCATCTCACCGGTTAAACCCTCTACACTAAAATTGCCATGGGTTGGATTCGGATAGAGTTTAATTTCAGGAAAGGATATTGGCTGAGCCATACCAACTTGACCCATAATATCAAAGGTAGAAGAACACGTTGTCCCGTTATAGGTTGCTTTAAAAGTATATTTCCCCGAGAGGAGCGGCAGTTTTTTAGAATACCCCATGATCCGCGTCTTGCTATCGGAGGCACTTATATAGTTCCAACTGGTAAATACGCTTGCATTGGGATTAAGAATGCTTAAATCGGCTGTCAACCCATTTAATTCATCACGAATAAACAGATAAAATTTGGCATACCCTGGCGCCAGTCCGGCACCTTGAAACGGAATCGTATAGATAGCACTCTCATTCGGTGTTTCGGTAGCAGGACAAGGAGGGATAACAATATCTGTGGTATTTACTGAAACCTTTAGGAGCGATGTTTCTTTATAGGGCTTTTGGGATGACCACCAAGAGGCGCTATTTAAGGTGTTACAGGCACCGGCAAAGGGGTCGATTCGGGTGGCTATGGTACTTCCACTCCACACCTCAAAATGAAGATGTGGACCGGAAGAACTACCGGAACTGCCTACGATTCCCAAAAACTCCCCGGCTGCCACCGTTTGACCTACCACTTTTGAAGTCAAGGAATTTTTTTTCATGTGCCAATAGTTTGCCTGAGAACCATCGGCATGTTGAATAATAATATAATTCGCCGTTAAATTATTCGCAATACAATTTTTGTCAAAATTGCCATCGCTTTTAAAAAGTATCGTGCCCGCAGCAGCGGCAATTACCTGTACGAGATTATTATCCATCTTCAAAAAATTGTATGGAAAAATCGAAATGTCGGTTCCACGGTGCGTATCATAGGTATTGCTTCCACAATTAAAATCTTTGATTCCGGCGGTTGCATCATGGTCGACGTAGGCAGAAATAACATAATAACCACAATCGACTAGGCTAGGAGCAGCCTTCAGAGGCCAGCCAAGACTGGTAGCCATAGAAGCCATCGGATGCGTCGCTAAACCCAATTCTTTTCTACTCTCAGCACACTGTATTTCAAGCATTGAATACTGTTCTGGCGTAATACAAGGATGAATAGCCGAATTTTCAAAGAGTGCACTTTCAGTGACTTTTGGGCTTGAATTCTGTGGTATCGTTTGAGGGAAAACAATGACCGAGAAAAAGCAGAAAACACTTAATGATACGTTACGAACACAATTTTTCATGATTTTAAAAAGTGATCTAATATTGAATTGGACGAAACCCTTATACGATAGTTGCATTGAGGCAACCCAACTATTTTAATTTACGTAAAGCCATCTCAAGCATCTCAAACATAGATGAGATTTCTTCTTTTTTACATGTGCCGATACTCATCCTGTACCAAGGTATTTCAGCATTTCTCCCAAACGCAGAAAAAGGAACAACCGCCAGCTTTGCATGCGTCAATAAATACGAAGTAACATCCGACTGTGTGGTAAGCTTCCTTCCATCATCTGTGGTTTTTCCTACCAAGTCAATTTTTATAGTTAGGTATATTGCGGCCTGTGGCGAAATGGCATCAACAGAAAAACCGTTACTTTTTAATTGAATGAACCCTTCATAAAGTTTTATCAATCGAACTTCAATCTCTGCTTTAAACTGCTCCAAGAATTTATCAATGACCAAGGTTTGAGGCAAATATTGAGCAACTGCTTTTTGCTCGGCCATGGGGGCCCAACCACCGAGATGACTCAGTATCGATTTCATTTTTGCAATAACGTCGGCAGGGCCCAGCGACCATCCAACACGCACTCCGGTGGCCGAAAATGCTTTAGAAATACCATCAACAAAAACGGTGTACTCTTTCATCCTTGGGCGCAAGGAAACAGGATTATAATGTTCGGTAGAGCCAAAGGTCAAGCTCCAATACATCTGATCGAATAATAAATAGAGCTTCTTTTCGTCCTCGCCACGTAGTGCATTCTCTTCTAAAATCAAATCACAAATCTCCTCCAGGGTTTCTTTATTAAGCGTGGTACCGGTAGGATTTTGTGGTGTACACAAGCAAATTAATGCTGCCCCTTTGATGTTTTTACGAATATCATCAGCCGTAGGCATAAAATGATTTTCTACGGTGCAATCGATTACACAATGAATACCCCCTGTTAAATGTGTATAATGATTATTATTCCAGCTTGGGTCGGCGTAAATTACTTTGTCGCCACGATCAACAATTACGTTAAACAACGCAAAGATTAACGGCCTTCCACCAGCCGCAATTTGAATTTCATTCACCTCATACTGAAGGCCTTCCCTCTGCTTCATGTAAGCACTCACCGCTTTTCTTAAATCCATTACCCCTTCGGCAGCAGGATAGTTTGTATGATGCTCACGATACGACTTCACAATTAATTCTTCTAATTCGACGGGAATAGGAAAAATGGCAGGATCGAAATCGCCAATGGTGTAGTTGAAAATTTTCTCCCCTTTTGAAATTCTATCGCTTATGGCATTTCCGAGCTTTACAATTTCACTACCAATTAAGGTTTCCGCCATCTGGCTTAATTTAGTCATAACAAAAAAATAGATGGCAAAGATAAGTTTTTGAAGGCGATTAGAAAACGGAAGTTGATAAGATAATCGTCAACTAGTGGAAGAAGGTTAATTCGATATCGTGATGCTGCAATTACAATAAATGGAATTAAATCATCCATGCACAAAAATACCAAAATCAGTACGTTTTACCCGCTAGATCATCTCCAATACATAACCATTCAAACCCATGCCTATAATGAGAAGTGTAAGAATAAGAAGTAAAACTTTTTGCGTCAGGGTAATTTTAATGGGTACACTGGATGAAGAAACGCCAGTGAACATCGCAATGATAATCTTAAAATAATAATATACGCCTACCAAGGAAGCTAAAATAGCGATGATAACCAGCCAAAAATAACCATGATTGAGAGCAATGAAAAGCATATTATATTTCGCAAAAAAGCCACTCAGTGGCGGTATCCCGGCCATGGAGAGTAAGGCAATGGTGAGTGTACCGGCAAGTAGTGGATTGCGTTTTACTAAACCATTGAAAGCAAAAATATTTTCATCACCATCGGATTGTTCACCCACTATTTTCACAACCATAAATGCCGCAAGAGTGGTTATTGAATAGGCCGCTACATAAAAATACAAGGCTTGTATCCCTCTTGGATCGGCAAAAAACAAGACGGCGATAAGCATAAATCCAACATGAGAAATACTGGAATATGCCAGTAACCGTTTAGCATTGATTTGAAAAACGGCGATGATATTACCGATAAACAACGAGGCGATGATTAAAATAAGAAATATGCGACTAAAGGTTTCAGGAACAAAAGGTAATGCGGTATAAAACAAACGCAGAAAGGCAGCGATGGCACTTGTTTTAACAAAAGTTGCCATAAAAGAAGTAACCGATGTAGGCGAACCTGAATACACATCGGGTGCCCAGAAATGAAAAGGCGCAGAAGATGCTTTAAAGGACATCGCAGAGAGCAACATAATGATACCTACGGTAAACATAGGCGTCATAACAAAGTCGGCAGAGGTGGTTTTAGCACGGATGATATAAACATCGAAAGATCCTACACTACCGTAAAGCAACGCAATGCCAAATAATAAAATGCCGGTAGCGAAGGAACCCATCAAAAAATATTTTAATGACGCTTCATTGCTTCGTAGGCTATTCTTTTTACTTCCAGCCAAAACATACATCGGTATCGAAAGTATTTCTATACCTAGAAACAACATCACAAAATTACTATACGATACCATGCAATACCCTCCTACAATAGCAAAGAGGATGAGTGCTAAATGATCCGCCTTGTTACTTTCATCAACGAAATAATTGTAATTTATTAAAACCCATAACAATGCAATAGTGGTAAGTAACACGACGAAACAAGTTGCAAATCGGTCGAAGTCGAGCATCCCTAAAACACTGGCGTCGAAGGTGGTATTGAAGTAAGAGCCTTGAAGTTCGAGCACGGCAACAACCAATGCAACAACTAATCCTGCAATAATCACAGGCATTAAAATCTTCTTGAAATTAAAAATTTCAGCGAGTAGTGTTAATATACCTAAACCTGCTACTATTATTATTTCGTTCATGGGCTACTTAATTGTTAACTGTAAATGTTAATGCACGATCATCTTTAATACATCCAGTGCCGCTATATCTAAAATTAATTTTGGATATACTCCACAAACCATAATGATAATTACGATAACGGAGAAGAAAAGGGTTTCTGATTTTTTTAGTGAAGCAAAAGTTAATGTATTTGAAGAGGTATTGCCTAACATCATCGACTGATAGCTTCTCAACATATATACCGCACCTAAAATTACCGATAGGCCACCAATAGCAGCATACCAGGCGTTGTATTGATAAATCCCATTGAGTAATAGGAACTCACCTACAAAACTATTCGTTAGAGGTAAAGCAATGCTACCCAGCATGATGATCAAAAACCAAAATGCAAACCGTTGATTCACGGTTCGAATGCCACCTAAATTGCTGATGGTATCCGTACCTGCATTTCTTTGTATTACATCGCAAACGAAAAACAGTCCCACCACATTGATGCCGTGGGCAAACATTTGAACTAATGCGCCTTGGATTCCCTCCGCCTTATAGGAAAATATTCCCGCACAAATTAGTCCAACGTGAGCGATGGAAGAATACGCAATTAATCGTTTAAAATTCGTTTGAACGATGGCGATACAGGAAGCATATACAACGCTGATAACAGAAAGAATAATAACGGTATTGGAATAGGCAGAAACAGCTGCCGGCACCATTGGAAGTAACCAACGAATTAACCCATAAGTACCCATTTTAAGCATGATACCCGAAAGCAGCATGGTTCCTTGAGTTGGGGCATTGGTATAGGTATCGGGCTGCCAGGTATGAAAAGGGAATACCGGCATTTTGATTGCAAATGCAAGAAAGAAGAACCAGAATACCCACGCCTGTTGCTCCATCGTCATACTTTTGCCTGCCGCATATAAATCGTTAATAGCAAAAGAATGGTTTAAGGTATGCTGATACAGTATGATTAGCGCCACCAACATAAATAAACTACCTAGTAAGGTGTAAATAAAGAACTTAAACGTGATGCGCTGACGTCCTTCGCCACCCCAAAACAAACAGATAAAATAAATAGGAATCAAAGCCAACTCCCAGAAAATATAGAACACTAAACCATCGGTAGCCATAAACACGCCGAGCAATGCCGATTGCATTAATAACATCATTGTAAAATACGCCTTTGGCTTATTAATTTCCCTGTTAAAAGTAGAGAGGATAATTAATGGCAATAAAATATTGGTAAGTAACAATAACACCATGGTAATGCCATCGATGCTAAAACTGAGGTTGCTCCCTAAAGAACTTAGCCATATTTTATTGAAAACAAGGTTCGCACTTGCTGCATCAATACGCAACGTATTTAACGTAAACAATACGGCAAACAAACTTAGTATGGAGCCCCCCATGGCCACTTTCTTGCTTATTGAACTAGGCAAAGCCAATAACACTAAGGCTGAAACGACGGGAAGCAATAATAGTATAATTGGAAACATCTTTATTCTAAATTAAATTATATAAACCAATAATTAAAAAAACAACTAAACTTAGTACCATAGCAAACATATAAAAGCCGGTATAACCCGTTTGTAGATACCGAAGTTTGCCACCACTCCAATTCACTACTTTGCCAACGCCATTAACCGTACCATCAAGGAGCATTTTATCGAACACTTTATAGAAGATGGTACTGATGGCATTTAGTGGTTTAGTGATCAGGGTATTATATATTTCATCGAAGTAATAGTTATGCGCTAGGATATTTTTAATTCCGGTATAGATACCTTCAAATTTATTTTCCGCATAAAATTTCTTGGTTAAGAAATATACCGCGAACAAGATGACGGAAGTAGCTCCAAGTAATATCCATTCTAAGGTGGCTAAACTAAATTCGGCCGATTCCACTGCCGGCGCTACCGAATTTAAAAACTCGGCAAAATAGGGTTTCCCACCGTAAATATGAGGCACTTGTATTAAACCACCAGCAACACTTAATACGGCTAATATAACCAAAGGAATGGTCATCGATGACGGTGACTCGTGCAGATGGTGCTCCTGCTCTTTTGTACCTCGGAAAGTGCCAAAAAAGGTTAGCATCAATAAACGAAGCATATAAAATGCGGTGATCACTGCACCCGCAGAGGCTAAATAAAAATACAACTTATTATGAGCATATACATTCACTAAGATTTCGTCTTTGGAGAAAAACCCGGAGGTAAACGGGAAGCCGGAGATGGCTAACACACCAATGAGAAAAGTAATAAAGGTGAGCGGTATTTTTTTTCTTAATCCGCCCATTTTAAGTAAATTCTGCTCACCACTCATTGCATGAATAACCGATCCAGCACATAAGAATAACAAGGCTTTAAAGAAAGCATGTGTTATAACATGAAATACACCGGTACTGTAAGCCCCTACGCCTATGGCTAAAAACATATAACCCAATTGACTCAACGTAGAATAAGCCAGAACCTTTTTAATATCATTCTGAAACATGGCAATGGTTGCCGCAACCAAGGCCGTAACCAACCCTACAACGGCAATAAACTCCAAGGTAATAGGGGCTAAACTATATAGAAAATTACTTCGCACCACCATATAGATACCGGCTGTAACCATCGTTGCGGCGTGTATTAAAGCCGATACGGGCGTAGGGCCGGCCATGGCATCGGGCAGCCAAGTATGCAAAGGTATTTGAGCACTTTTTCCCATCGCTCCAACAAACAGCAGGAGTGTGGCCACTACTATGGTATAGTTATTGGTTTCAATTCCGGTTAGATTTGCTTTTATCTCAACAAAGTTTAGGGTGCCAAATTGTGAAAACAACATTAAGATTCCTAACAACAATCCTAAGTCGCCAATACGGTTCATAATGAACGCTTTATTCGCCGCTTTATTGTATTCGTTTACCTTATGCCAGAAACCGATTAAAAGATAAGAGCATAAACCAACACCTTCCCAACCAATAAACATTACCAAATAATTATTGCCCATGACAAGGAGCAACATAAAAAAGATAAAGAGATTTAGATAGGTAAAGAAACGATTATGCGCTTCATCGGCATGCATATAGCCTACACTATACAGATGAATTAGAAATCCTACACCCGTAATCACCAATAAAAAGGCACTTGTTAAATGATCCACCAAAAAGGCTAGTTCTACTTTAAATGAACCCGCTTCAATCCAATTAAAAAGCGATATCGTAACGGCATCTTCGGTATGTAACTGCGCGTTAAAAACCAATAACGATAACACGAAAGAAATTCCTATCGAGGCACAGCCAATGATAGCTGCAAGTGTTTTTGATATGCTATTTCCAGCCAAACCCAAAACAACAAAACCGATGAGGGGTAGAAGCGGAATTAAAGGTATATATTGTTCCATTGTTCGAAGTGCGTCAGTGTTATTAGACTTTAGTATTTAAGTTTATTTAGTGCGTCGATATCTGTTGTTTTTGTGTTACGATAAACGAGCATTAAGATGGCCAACCCGACACTTACCTCGGCAGCGGCCACCGCCATAATAAAAAACACAAACACCTGAGCGTTGGTGTCATTAAAGTAACGCGAGAAAGCAACCAAAAGCAAGTTCGTTGAATTTAACATCAACTCGATACACATAAAGATGACCAATGCATTGCGGCGGTACAACACCCCCAAGGCTCCAATACTAAAGAGTATAGAACAAAGCAAAATGTAACTTGTAAGTGGTATTCCTTTTATTATTTCCATTGCAAGGAGATTTAGTTAGTTATTAATGAATTGTTTTCTTACTTAAAAATACAGCCCCAACCATGGCCGAGAGAAACAATACGGTTGAAATTTCGAAAGGAACCATATACGTCCCAAACAATACATTCCCTAATTTTTCGATTAAACCAATTCCAGGATTGGTATAGTCGGAAACGGCAACCACATCGGTTTCACGCAATGCAGCAACCAACACTAATCCAAGCACACAACCACACAGGGTAGCCGCTATTTTTATGAGGCTGCTTTTATGAGGTTCAATCTCTTGGTTTAGATTAAGCATCATAATTACATAAATAAACAAAACCATGATTGCACCGGCATAAACCATAATATGCACTGCCGCTAAAAACTGGGCATTCAACAGAAAATAATGACCTGCCGTAGCAAAAAAGGTGACGATTAAAAACAGTGCACTATAAATTGGGTTTTTACTGAACACCACTAATAACGCACAAAAAATGGCGACAAAGGTGAGAAAGTAAAAGAGGTATTGGGTAATCATTTTGATTTATTTTTTACAATTTCAATATTTCTGTGATATGCTTATTTAGAGCACGATCAACTCGTTTTATTATGTGCGAATGAAGTATTCTTTTTAAACTCAGCCAGATTGTTTGTTTGCCTTAAACTCACGTCAATTCTCTGATCCATTTTCTCCACTAGTTTGTCTTTTCCATAAATAAAATCTCTCCGTTGAAAAGTTGATGGCACAATTCTGTCGGTAAGAAATATGGCCTCTTTAGGACAAGCTTCCTCACATAAGCCACAAAAAATACAACGCAACATATTTATTTCATAACTGCTGGCATATTTCTCTTCGCGGTACAGTTTCTCGTCACCCTTGGCACGTTCTTCAGCAACCATGGTTATGGCTTCTGCCGGACAAGCAACGGCGCATAAACCACAAGCGGTACATCGCTCCGCACCGGCGTCATCACGCTTTAGCACATGCTGCCCACGGTATAATGGAGCAATAGGTCGTTTTTGTTCCGGGTATTGAATGGTGGGTGCTTTCTTGAAGGCATGACTTAAAGTAATCATCATCCCTTTAAAAATACCAGGCAAATAAATGCGCTCCAACCATGTCATTTTGGTGTCGGCTACCTGTTTACTTCTATTGGTTAACTGCATTTGAGTTATTGTTATTACATTTACTAATTACTTCCACCCGATAGTTTTCGGGCACGTATTGCTAAATAAAGAATCCATTTCTAAAGCCAAGCACAATCCCGGTAATGAACAAATTTAGGATTGCCAAGGGTATCAATACTTTCCATCCTAAATTCATCAACTGATCGTAACGAAAACGAGGCAATGTCCAACGAACCCACATATAAAAAAAGATGAAGAAAAATACCTTGCAAAAGAAAACAAAGGTTTGAAGCATCGATAACATATTGCCATCTAACCCTAAACTATGCTGAAATGGGAAGTTATAACCTCCGAAATAAAGAGTAGCAATAAGGGCCGAAGAAATAAACATATTGATATACTCGGCAAATAAGAAAAAACCTAATTTCATCGACGAGTATTCGGTGTGATAACCTCCGATGAGTTCACTTTCGGTCTCCGGTAAATCAAAAGGAGCACGGTTTGTTTCAGCAAAAGCACAGATAAGAAAAATTAAAAACCCTAACGGTTGATAAACGATATTAGCAAAGCCGGCATCTTGCTGACCTACTATTTCTCCAAGACTCAAAGTGCCTGTCATCATAATCAAGGAGATCAAGGCTAAACCCATGGCGATCTCGTAACTAATCATTTGAGATGAGGCACGTAAGGCTCCGATTAATGAATACTTATTATTCGACGACCACCCTCCTATCATAATGCCATATACGCCTACAGAAACAACCCCTAATAAATAAAGTATGCCGATATTGATATCGGTAATTTGAAGTTTATAGGCATGCCCCCCAATGGTGAGATCGCCACCCCAAGGAATCACCACCCCCGTCATTAAGGCCGTAAGCATAGCCAAACATGGCCCTAAAACAAACAATTGCTTATCGGCCTGGCCTGGAATAAATTCCTCTTTCATAAACATTTTCAACCCATCGGCCATGGGTTGTAATATTCCAAAAGGACCTGCCCTATTGGGGCCTAATCGATCTTGTAAAACTGCGGCTACTTTTCGCTCGGCGTAGGTGGACCACATGGCGACAACTAATGTGACTGCAAAAACAGCAAGAATTAGTATTATTTTATATAGTATCTCAGAAGATAACATAGTTTGTTTTTAAGATAAAAACATGCGAAAGTATAGTAAAATAATTGACGTGCAAAGTAAAAAATAGTTTCTCTGTAAAATGTTTAAAAGTAATTACTTAAAACGGTAGTGCTTCTTATAATTAGCCCCTTAATTATAAAGAATCTAAATATGAACCAATAGGATATTTAAAGTATAATCGAGTGAATTTAGCTTCTAAAAAACAGACCCCTAGGGCTCTCCCCATAAACAAGCTATTGCTCTATCGCCGCAATAATTTCAGCATCCATTGGATCTGTTTTAGGAGAGAAAAAGTTAATCAACTGACCCTTTTCATCAATCACATATTTCTGAAAATTCCATTTCACCTCACTATCCATTTTGCCATTCACCGCCTTTTGGGTGAGCCATTCATACACTTCATTTTGACCACTTCCTTTCACGTCAATTTTTTCAGTTAATGGAAAAGTAACACCATAATTCTTGGTGCAAAATTCCTTTATTTCTGCCGCTGTACCCGACTCTTGGTTTAGAAACTGGTTGCAGGGAAAGCCAATAATCACGAGCTTATCTTTGTATTTTTCATATAGCTTCTCAAGTTTTTCATACTGAGGTGTATTACCGCATTTAGAGGCGACATTCACGCACATTACCTTTTTTCCTTTAAAATCACGAAAGAGAATTTCTTTCCCTTCGATGCTTTTAATTTTTAAATCATAAAAAGATTTTAGATCTAGTAACAGTTCACGTTCCATTCGCTGTTGGCGCTTTAAAAACACAAAACTATAGCTTATGGAAGCGAATATGAGGAGAAGTACAAAATATTTGGTCATAAATAATGAGGTTCGTTAGTGATTAAAATTGTTTCGTATAGATTAAAAAATCAAGCAGTGCAAAATTACAACAAAATGTAATGGTATCCATTTCGACACCCATTACGTTAACTTGCGTTTATCTTCAAATTCATACGATGACGATAAAGGCTACTCTGTATGATGTGTTGGCTCAAAAATCATATCGAGATGGAGGAATTGCTTTTCGACTTCACTAATAGCAAAAAAACCTCCCAAGCCACCGGCAGCATTGGCAATATGTGCTGCATAATTTTTCAGGCTACGGTAAAAGTGAAGACTAAACTTATACGGCAGAAGGAATAGGACGTCGTTGAGAGAAGTAAGTCGTTTGACAATTTCTTTATTTCTTTCATTTTTAGATGTAGGCAATACGGAAAGCAAGTAATGAAAGCGCCGAGAAAAATCAGGTTCAAGGGCACTATAAAATTCTTTTACGTTAGCGTATTCACTGAAACTTTTAATATGAACAACCTCGATGGCCTTCTCTATTTCTTCCTTCTCAATGGTGCCATCGGCATTAGCAATTAATAAGACTACTAAAGCCGGGCTGTCGAACAACTGCTCAATTTGCAGTACCGTCAAATTCTCTAATGTATGTAGCATAATAAGGGGTAAAAATAGTCAATTACGATGAACCATAAATAAGTAATCGAAGCATTGGTCCAATAAAAAAGCCTTCCCGGCAAGGGAAGGCTTTCACATTCAATAAAAGAATGCTTATTTCTCAATAATTACAAAGCTTCCTTTATGTCCGGGAATAGCTCCTTTAATTACCAGTAGGTTATGCTCTAAATTGATTTTAACGACTTGCAGATTGATCTTCTTTACGCGATCACCACCCGTACGTCCGGCCATACGCATGCCACGCATTACACGAGCCGGCTCCGATGATGCACCCAATGAGCCCGGTGCACGCAAACGGTCATGCTGACCGTGAGTAGTACCCCCAACACCACCGAATCCATGACGTTTAATAACACCTTGAAAACCTTTACCTTTACTTGTTCCTGTGACGTCAACGAAATCACCTTCAGCAAAAATATCGATTTTCAATAAATCACCTGCCACATATTTCTCTTCGGTAACGAATTCCACAATTTTGCGCTTAGGGGTAGTATTTGCTTTCGCAAAATGACCGATCATCGCTTTCGTCGTGTTTTTCACTTTCTTTTCACCAAAAGCTAACTGAATCGCTTCGTATCCGTCTTTTTCTTTTGTGCGAACCTGCGAAATAACACATGGTCCGGCTTGAATGATGGTGCATGGTATTGCTTTTCCATCGGCATTGTAGATCGTTGTCATACCTACTTTAGTTCCTAAAATTCCTGGCATAATTTTAATTTATTAATTAAGTTACGTATCAATTTAATTATTTCCGGCATAGGTAACCTTATGCAGGGGTACTTACCGGTAAAAAAAATCTCAGCTAAACCGATACTTAAAAGCTAAGATCTTTATATGAATAGGTGGTTTGTTGAGTCGTGTTTAAATGACCACTAACAACCTAAAAAAGACAATTAATTTAATACCTTAATCTCAACATCAACGCCACTAGGCAACTCTAATTTCATGAGCGCATCCACCGTTTTGCTGGTACTGCTATAGATATCCATTAATCGCTTGTAACTACACAATTGAAATTGCTCACGCGCTTTTTTGTTTACGTGTGGTGAGCGTAATACGGTATAGATTTTTTTGTCGGTAGGCAACGGAATAGGACCGCTCACTACGGCACCTGTGCTCTTTACCGTTTTAACAATTTTGTCTGCCGATTTATCAACGAGGTTGTAATCGTAAGACTTTAATTTGATTCTGATTTTCTGACTGATGGCCATTTTGTTTGGATTTATTTATTTACCTAATTACGTATTGGAAATTGACTTTATAAGTACATAACCTCCCAATATATATGTTAAAATGCACCTGATAAACCTTCGCTTACCGGGTACAAGCTTTTTAATTTGATCCTTTTCCCTTTAACTTCGCCAAAATTGCTTCCGACTGGCTCTTTGGCACTTCCGTATAGTGACTGAATTCCATCGTTGAAGAGGCACGTCCTGACGTTATGGTACGCAACTGAGTTACATATCCAAACATTTCACTTAGTGGCACTTTGGCTTTAATAACCTGAGAGCCTGCTTTGGTATCAACACCTTCCAATTGACCACGACGACGATTCAGGTCACCCATAACATCGCCCATGTTTTCTTCCGGGGTTAGTACTTCAATTTTCATGATCGGCTCAAGCAAAACCGGACTCGCTTTTCTACAAGCCTCACGATATGCAATACGAGCTGCTAATTCAAATGATAATGAGTCGGAATCGACTGCGTGATAGCTTCCATCATATAAACGTACCTTCAACGAATCGACAGGATAACCGGCCAAAACGCCGTTAGCCATAGCGGCTGCAAATCCCTTTTCAACAGACGGAATATATTCGCGAGGAATCGAGCCCCCAACAATTTCATTGATGAATTCCAATCCTGGTTTTGCCGGGTCTCCTGGCATGACTTCAATTGTAATATCAGCAAATTTACCACGACCACCCGATTGTTTTTTGTACAATTCTCTATGATTAACCGATTTGGTAATGGTTTCTTTATAGGCCACTTGTGGAGCGCCTTGGTTACACTCTACCTTAAATTCACGGCGTAAACGGTCGATAATAATTTCCAAATGCAATTCACCCATTCCAGAAATTACAGTCTGTCCGGTTTCTTCATCGGTTTTCACTTTGAACGTAGGATCTTCTTCTGATAATTTCCCTAAAGCAACACCTAATTTATCAACGTCGGCTTGAGTTTTCGGCTCAATAGCCAATCCAATAACCGGTTCCGGGAAATTCATGGCTTCCAGTACAATAGGGTTTTTCTCATCGCAAAGCGTATCACCAGTTTTGATTGATTTAAAACCCACCGCTGCACCAATATCTCCTGCTTCGATATAATCGATCGCATTTTGCTTATTGGCGTGCATTTGAAATATACGTGAGATACGTTCTTTATTTCCACTACGCGTATTCAGAACATAAGAGCCTGCATCTAATCTTCCGGCATACACTCGGAAGAAAGCCAAACGCCCTACAAAAGGATCGGTAGCAATTTTGAATGCCAAGGCAGTGAAGGGCTCCTTAGGGTCGGGATGACGAATCACTTCTGCACCAGTATCCGGGTTAGTACCAATGATACTTTCTTTATCCATAGGCGATGGCATTAACTCCATCACCAAGTCTAACATGGTTTGCACGCCTTTATTTTTGAAGGCAGAACCACATAACATCGGAACAATTTTATTCGCTACACAAGCTCTGCGAAGGGCTGCAAGCACTTCAGCTTCAGTAATCGTTTCAGGAGCTTCAAAGAATTTCTCCATGATTTTGTCGTCGAATTCAGAAACGGCTTCCAACATCTTCTCTCTCCACTCCAGTGCTTCTTCCATCATATCGTCGGGAATGGGCACTACCTTATAGGTCATCCCTTTATCATCATCATTCCAAACCATTCCGCGAAAATTGATCAAATCGACCACACCTGTAAAGTTATCTTCAGCACCAATAGGCAATTGCAATGGAACGGCATTACCGCCTAACACCGAACGAACTTGTTTTACTACATTTAAAAAATCGGCACCGGCACGATCCATTTTATTCACAAAACCTAGGCGGGTAACGTTATAGTTGTTAGCCAAACGCCAGTTGGTTTCCGATTGAGGCTCAACCCCATCAACGGCCGAAAACAAAAACACCAAACCATCCAACACACGAAGAGAACGATTAACTTCAACGGTAAAATCAACGTGGCCGGGGGTGTCAATAATGTTTAGTTTGTACTCATTATCTCTATATTTCCAAAAACAGGTAGTTGCAGCAGAAGTAATGGTTATACCACGTTCTTGCTCTTGTACCATCCAATCCATAGTAGCAGCGCCATCGTGTACCTCTCCTATTTTATGGTTTACGCCTGTGTAATAGAGAATGCGCTCTGTCGTCGTTGTTTTGCCAGCATCAATATGTGCCGCAATTCCTATGTTCCTTGTATATTTTAAGTCGATTGACATTTTGGGTGGTCGCTAGTATTTAGTAATTAGTACGAAGTAAATGCTACAATACGGGCTATTTTAATTTAAGGTAAGAGAATTAATAGTGTGTGGTAGGCAGTATTGAATAAATACGGAATACCATGTACTATAAACTTATGATTTAGAATTTAAAGTGAGAGAATGCTTTATTCGCTTCAGCCATACGGTGGGTATCGTCGCGTTTCTTCACCGATGCTCCTTCCCCTTTGCTGGCTGCGATGATTTCGTTTGCCAATTTTTCACTCATCGATTTCTCGTTACGTGAACGGGCATAACCCAACATCCATTTAATACCTAAAGCAATACGACGGTCGGGACGCACCTCGATAGGAATTTGGAAGTTAGCTCCACCCACGCGGCGGCTTTTTACTTCCACACTTGGCATAACGTTGCCTAATGCTTTTTTCCAAACATCGATTCCACGTTCCGAAGTTTTCTTTTCTACTACGGCCAAAGCATCGTAAAAAATATTGAAGGCTAACGTTTTTTTACCACTCCACATTAACATGTTTACAAAGCGGGTTACCATTGGATCGTTATAAACGGGATCCGGCAATAGAATTCTTTTTTTGGGTTTTGACTTTCTCATGGATGATTGCCTTCGAGCTTACTTTCAATTCAGCTTGTTAAAGGACTTGATTAATTAATTTGAATAAATTTATATAAATAACGGATTGCCAATTGGTTAAAGCTTAATTTCTGATGCCTATAACCCATCAAGCCCTCTTTTTATTTTTTCTTTCCTCCTTTAGCCGGAGCGGCTACTACCGCACCTGGTTTAGGGCGTTTTGCACCATATTTGCTACGGCTTTGCATACGTTTGTCAACACCCGCAGTATCTAAAGCACCACGTACGATGTGGTAACGTACTCCAGGTAAGTCTTTCACACGACCACCACGCACGAGCACGATAGAGTGCTCTTGGAGGTTATGACCTTCTCCTCCGATATAAGCATTCACCTCTCTCCCGTTGGTTAAGCGAACACGAGCTACTTTACGAAGAGCTGAATTCGGTTTTTTTGGGGTGGTGGTGTAAACACGGGTACATACTCCACGACGTTGAGGACAGTCGAGCAACGCAGGTGATTTGCTCTTAAACGTAAGCTGCTCGCGGCCTTTGCGAACTAATTGTTGAATTGATGGCATATCGTTTTAATACTATTTTATAAGTGTAACCTTTTTTAAGGGGTGCGAAGGTAAATAAAATAATTCAAATTAGAGAATAGGTTAGGAGTTTTTTTAGGATTAGGTCATCATCCGGGTATTTCCATATTTGATGCTGATGCTTGCCCTTGTTGTAAAACCGGCAAGACGATACGAATTCTCCGCTTTGATGCCAATGCGCCACGGTATTAGCCATCAAAACCCAAAGAAGCCGATGGCTAAACTATTTAAACCACATAACATCTATAACCACTACTGTAAAAGGCTTCCAAAGGTTCTTTCAACAAAAGACGAAAACGAACCTCCGAAGAGGAGCAACGTTTAATCCTTATATATTAGGAGCTGGTTTAATTCAATGATTGCAACTACATTGGCAAGCGTAATTTATTTTTCTGCTTTAAGCTTTTCAAGCTTTGCTTTTGTTATTGGTGAATCACCAAATGTTAATGCCTTGGCGAAATACGCCATCGCTTGCTGCTTGTCGCCTTTGGCATCATATAAATCACCCATACTGTCGTAAACATTTAAGCTGGTGGGATAGTTGGCAATATTCATTTCGAAGAGGCGAAGCGCTTGGTCGAAATATTTTTTTTGTAGAAGCTGATAAGCCAAATCGTTAACCAACATTTCAGAAGGTAAAACGGTATAGCCCATTTGTTTCGATACCTCTTTAAAATGAGAAATAATAGCCGAGACGAAATTGAAAGTAAGAAATTCCTTGTCCGAAGAAGGCATCCGAAATTTATTAAAGCTGAAAATAAAACGCAGTCCGTCATAAGCTGCCATAAGCGGAACGGAACCATGGTCATCTTCGTTGTAATATTTCGAACTCCAGTTCAACTGGTTCGTTTTGTTTTGCTTTAAACCATCTGTAAACTCAATTATGCTACGAATATGTTCCGTGGAAAAAGAGGTATCTCTCCGCACGCTCGCGGTGTCCATCGTTGGTTCCATTGTGTTTGCCATGGCCAGAAATAATGTTTTGTGGTCAAAATTTTTCCCGGCTAAATCTTTTTCTGCCTGCTTCAATAGTTTCCGTTCGTCCCACCACATACTGGGGTCAATGGCAATATAGGAGTTGAATAGATTGGTATGATTAAACAAGGTATTGACCACCATCAACCCTCCAAGCGAATGACCTATTAGAACCCGGTAGGGCGCCGTAGGATAAAGCGAATCAATGTGAGGAATCAACTCTTTTTCGATAAATGCAGTAAAGACTTCTCCGCCACCACTTGTTTTATCCCGTACACGATCCGAACCAGAACCTTCTGTGTCGTGTGAAGGGGTAAGGTCGCGCATTCGGTCGGTATTCGTAATGCCCACCACAATCATTTCAGGCAGCACGGAGTTTCCGTTTACCTGGCTCAGTTGCTGAATCATTCCGGTAACCGAATGAAAATGAGCATCGCCATCGAAAAGATAAACTACTGGATAATGTTTTGTTGCGAAAAGAGGTCCTGAGCCTTCGGGAACGTAAACGAATATCTCACGCTCCTCCTTCAATAGGTTGGAGTGCATCGTTTCAACTTTTCCGATACTAACGGAGTTATTTGCCGTTTGAGCAACGGTTGCGGTAAATGCAAATGCAAAGAGTAAAGTGAGTAGGCGTTTCATTTTTTTGAGGAGATTATTGCTTTCGTGTTTTAAAATGATCTCAATTTGTTCGAAGTCAGCAAGGTCGCTCAACATAGGCCTAACATTTGGCGACTTGGCGTTTCTCACTTTATTATTACGATTCTTGATTGCTTAAAGTCCATTTCTAGATTCAAGTTTTGGTCCTTAGGAACAGTTTTTCTTTAATTAAATCGCTCCATTCATGAAAGATTATTTCAAATAAATTATTGTTGTTTGTTTTTTTGGTGATGCCAAAAACAGGTTTCTCTGATTCTTTTACAAATGTTTTAAACAATAAATCAAAAATAATTAAGGTGTTACCAAAATTTTTATTAATGTAGCATGTATTTTTTGCATGATGTAATTTATGGTGTTGTGATGTATTGATAATTCTACCGATGTATTTGAACTTTAAATTATATTGCGTATGTTGAAAAAAAGTAAGTAAGAAGGATAATGATTGGACCGATAAACAAATTATTGGTTCAAACCCAATTAAAGGTAAAACGGCCCAAATTATATTAATTAAAAACACATTCAATACCGCATTACGTGTTGCCGTTGAGTAATTAAAGTATGAAGAAGAATGATGGTTTACATGTATTGCCCATAAATATTTATTGGAGTGACTAAATCGATGAAACCAATAAAAAATAAACTCATTTAAAAGTATTAATAATAGGACCGACCAAACGCTAGTTTCTATTTTGAATAATGAATTTGAATAACACCAAAGCCAAAATTTTACTGTTATTCCTTTAAGGAGAATTCTTAATACGGTTGAAATTAAACCAAGTGTTATATTTACTTTAACATCATTTTGACTATAAAAATGATCCCCCTTCTTAATACTATATAACCACTCGAAAGTTATGAAAATCGCGTAAATGATTACAAATGCATACGTTATCTTTTCGAGATTATTAGTAATGTCCATTTCATTTAAAACTTGTTCCTAACGTCATGGCGGATAGGCGAAGTGCTGCGTACCATCCATTCCGAAACAAATATAATGAATGTGGCGGCATTTTACTAATCGCCAGTTATGAGCAATGGTGTGAGTCGGGGGGGGGTATTATTTGTAACGTAAACCGATTGAACTGCTTGCACCTTTTGTGTCGTATGTTGCCCAAACAGTTCCCCAGCTAAAGTCTTTTTGCGTTCCTAATTCGTTGGCTAACCAAGCTTTGTATTTTTTGAGGTCTGCTAATTCTTTTTCCTCCGACCACGTGTCCCAACCTTTATCAAAGTTAAATTTTGTGTCACTCACACAGAAAGATATTTGTTTTAGATTATTCTCAAAGAACCCAAACTGGATTACGAAATATTTATTGTCTACGAAAACATTATTTTCTTGTAACCACGACCAACCATTACCTTGGTCCCACTGCTTATTCGTTTGCCCAATATGTAACGATAAAACGTCATGTAGAAGGTCGTTACGCTTAATGTGAATCGTATTTGAAATGATTATATGTCCCGTCTTTTTGTCAAGCATGCTAATTTCCACAAAAATGTTTTTGTCTAACGCAATGTCCACTGTTATTAAGCCTAACGACATGGCCGATAGGCGAAGTGCAGCCTACCATCCATTCCGAAACAAATATAACGAATGTGGCGGCATTTTGCCTATCGTACATGCGTAGCCGACGTTTGCCCTTGTACAGCGGTTTCGCGCCCGCGAAACCGATTCAAGGGCAAATGGCCGATTACACAATGTTAGCAGTTTGTTATCTTATGATAATATCATTCTGATTGAGGCTCTGAACCGTCAAATAAACGCCATTTCCAGACATTTTTTTTCTTTACTAAAACAGCAGTGAACCGATAAGGTTTTTTCATAGTTTCTCCTTTATGAATACTTACAACCATAGTCCCTTCAATGAATACCCAGGCAGTTATATCACTATAATCTATGTCAATACGATTCATTTCCCATGAAAAACCTGCAAATCCAAAAAGATCACCGAGCCATTTCCTAATTTCATCTTTACCTTTACTTACTTCTCCATTTGCTGAGCCTATAACCATAATGTTTTCAGAATTGTCAAACATTGACATCACTTGCTCTAAGTCAGCATTTTTACAAGCCGTGTTCCATAGGTTCAAAGCTTCTGTAATTTCACTTTTTATCTTATCATTGGTTGTTTGGGCTGATAAATGAGCATGTAATACAAGAAGTAATACAAAAAATACAAATTGAATTAAAAAGTTCTTTTTCATAATCTTTTTTTATTGGTTTTTAATATTTAAAAATTGACAAAATCTTCACTTACTTCTTTTATATCAGCAAGAAACAAAGGATCGTGTGAAGTCATTGGTTTATTGTTTTATGAGTTTGTAGCTATAGAAACCTTGTTTTGTTTGAGCTTTTATAAAATATGTTCCCTTCGAGACGTTTGAAAGGTCAAACTGGCTTTCGGTTGTCTCTTTTATTAACTGATCTTGTAAGTCGTAAACCTTTATACTCTGAATCGTTTGGTTTGGTATTTCAATACGGACAAGTCCATTCGTTGGATTTGGATAAACTGTAATCAGTTTTTCGGGAATTGTACTTTCAGTAAGTCCAACAGGGTTATTTATTAAAGTGGAAAGTAACTGAATGGCAACTTGAAAAGCTTGGGCAGGGAGTTGATTGATAAGAACACAAATGATTATTCCTGTTGCAGTGTCATATACCATAGAAGAATTATATCCACCCCAAATAGTTCCACCGTGCTGCCATACCGTTCTGCCTAGCACATTTGTGTTGTAAAGTCCAATTCCATAATTGCCTGAGCCAACAAATGTAGTCAGTTCATTAAAAGAGTTCTGATTTAATACTTGACCATTCATAAGCGAATGATACCAATTTGCCATTTCTGCTGATGTCGAATACAGAGCACCAGCTGACCATGCAACACTATTAAGTGCTTTCCTTGGTGTTGAAAATTTGTCTACTCCTCCTTGCCATGGATGGGCTATAGTATATAGAATGCTGTCATAAACACCTAAAAATGTACTGTCAAGTTGCAAAGGAGAAAGAATACTATCTCTTAGAAGTTGACCAAAACTTTGCCCTGTTGCGCTTTCTGCAACCATGCCTGCCAGAATATAATTTGTATTACAGTAATTCCAACTAGTCCCAGCAGCAAACAAAGGAGTGCCAACCCAAGACATTACTTCTGCTGGTGTGAAAATACGATTAGGATTTGTTAAAATTGAGTCTGTGTACCCAACAACATTATTTACATCGGCTAAACCGCTAGTATGATTTAGCAGTTGTCTTATCGTGATATTTGAATCAATCGTAATAAATGGCGGCAGATATTGATGCAATGAATCACCCAATTGGATGATATTATCTTCTGCTAATTTCAAAAGTAGAACACCGGTAAACAGTTTCGTGTTACTGCCAATTCCAAATTCCATGTCAGAAGTGATTGGAAGACCAGTATGTGAAATTCCTGTCACACCTTTCCATGTTCCAACTCCTGGATAAATTACACATGCTGAAATACCTTTTAAATTGTTTGCCGTCCTGATACTGTCAATTTTGTTTTGCAGTTCATTTGCTAAAACAGGGTCAAACGTCTGTGAATTGACAATAAATGTCAAACTCAAAAGAGTTACAAATAGGCTACATTTTTTTTTCATTTCATTTATTTCTTTGTAGTCGTTCAATGTTCTTTCAGGTTTAATTGTGTTTCAATACAAGGTAGAGTTTGTGAAACGTCCTTGCTTATAAATTCTCCCTTTTTATTGTAAATGTAGGTTGTTACATTACAAAGCGTTCCATTTTCTGAACAATCGGTTTCCTGATGAATAGTTCCACTTTGTTGTTACTAGTAATTTTTCTCATTTGTCAAGCAGCGGACTATACATCATTATTGCGTTATTTTCTGTCACCAGTTCTTCCGTTATGCTATGGTCAACAAGTGCTGTCATTTTTTTCCAAATTTTATTGTGTCTTGTGTAGCCGCCCCACCATTGATGCTTAAACATATGGTCCGTTTCGTAAATGGCGTATTTTGTTTTTAGGTCTGTGTCGCAAGTAATTTCTCCGTTCAAATATTCATTGTCGAGCCACAAATTAACTTGAAAATTTTTTCCTGTATTATTTTCTAATTGCAGGTCAATGTAGTTGTAGGATAAGGTCGCCCCACAAGCAAACGGAATTGTCCTATTGATGTCGGGAAACACGTCATAGCCGTGTCGCCAGCGTTCTTTTATCGTCAAAGGGGTATGAAGTGCCATCCAATAAAGTAAATTCCCTAATTGGCAAAGTCCACCTCCTGTGTCTTTTGAGATTTTACCATTATGAAGTGTCATACCGTCAAGATAGCCTTTTGATTTTGTTGGTCTGCCTACAAGTCGCCAAATTGAAAATGTCTGCCCTGGCTTAATTACCACTTTGTTGATATGCTTAATTGCAATTTTAAGATTTGTTACTTTGTTATACTGCAAATACATTTCAACATCTTTCAACGGTCTCAATAAAAATGATTTGTGCATTATTAATGAATTGTCGTAAGTGATTTTAGTGTCAACTTTTGCGAAATTGTTGTCACCGAACAACCAGTTTAAGTTTCGCTTAACAATAAAGAATTCTTTACCTAAAAATTTTCTTAGGTCACTTCTTTGTTGTGGTTTTTCGACTTGCTGTTGGTCTTTCATAAAATTACAGCCTGACGTGCCTAGGGTTTGAGCTGTTTGTTTTTGTGGGGCAGCACGCGATTTCAAAGTAAAAGGAAATTATCCGCACCACAAAAGGAAATTGTGCAAAGCCCTTTGTTAGCGGTTCGGCTTTTATTTTATTCTATTTTTCAGATATAGCAATGTACTTTTTTATTTCCGTTTGTTTTTCTGCTTGTTTTATTAAAAAGTCTGCTACGTCAGCTCTATTAATTCCGCCTATATTAATTCCTTTGAATAATTTGTTTTCAATACGGTATTTCTCTTTCAATTCCTTGTCT
>CANNQU010000043.1 GCA_947507965.1 Bacteroidota bacterium | reverse complement strand
TCAGGTGGTCAATTTGCTCCGAAAACAGGTGGTCAGTTTAGACCGAATAAGGGTGGTCAATTTGGCCCGAAAACGGGTGGTCAGTTTAAATCGAAAATGGGTGGTCAATGAAAATCGAAAAAAGGTGGTCAATTACGTCGGAATCTCCAATCTATTACTAATATAGATTACCTTTTTGTAATTGGAGATGTTTAGAACAAAGGTAGTTATTGGTTCAGAAATGGCTTGTTGAAGCATCAGGAAAAATTAGGTTCGGTTATCTCCAAAAATTATTTGTATCCAATTTTGTATCCACTTGGTCTCAAAATTTTCGTAAAGCACTTACTATCATTGCATTACGAAGTATTATTGTGGCTCCATCGGGAATCTCATAATGCGCTGTGGATGGGCTTCCGTGTGACTTGGGTAAACATTGGGTAAACGGACTTCCGTTTTGGTACATCAAAAAGCAAATATATCCATTAAAGTTAATGAAAGAAAAGAATTGTAAAAAGAAGGTGGAAAAGGTGAATGAAAAAAAAATCACTCACAAAGAAGATCAAAAAAAATCATTCTTGATAAAAACTGAAACGTAGAAAGCAACAAAAAAGCGGGAACTATTTTTTCGCCTCCTTCGCACGTTGACGCTGAATGCTTGCCAATTTTCTTTTGACTTCATTCATCGTCTTATTTAAATCGAACCGCAATGATGAAATGTTTTTATTTAATTGTCTTACCTCAATGGCTTTTTTATAAAACTTATCGGTAATGCTTTGCAATAAGCCTTCTAATTCAATTTGCTCCTTACGTGATAATATCTTACTGTTTTTTTTGTTGGTATGAAAACTTCCCAGACCAATAGAGAATTGGTCGGCATAAATTTCTCGCATCATGGCCGCTTCATTTTCAGGATCAGGCCCGTAAATTTCGATGGAAGTGTTTTCGTTAATATTTACAATAGTATCCAAACTTATATCTAGCAGTCGCGAAAGGTCGACAACAACACTGGCTTTATAGCTGTTGTTTTTCATCATCTTGCTAAGTCCACCTCTTGAGTAACCAAGTAGTCTTGATAAAGTTTCCATGGTGTAACCCCGGTCCCTCGCGTTCTTCTTAATGATGTCGGAAAGCGACATTTCGTTTACATTGTTAACTACTTTGTCAACTTTATGATTCTTAATGTCTACTTTCGTGCTACTTTTCATACTTCAAATATATACTATTTAAACAAACACCCTATGCCCAGAACAAAATCCATCAAAGAACAACTCAATCTTCCTGTTGTTAAAAACCCTGAATTGCTAACTATTGCTGAAACATGCACCATTCTTAGGATATCAAGGAAGATATTCGATAAGGCGAATCGTGACAATAAAATAAAGATCGCACGATTCGGGATAAAGAAAATGTTCGTTCATATTGACGAAGTGAACCGTTTAAAGAGAGAAGGCTGCTATTAATGAAAGTTTACAATTGTACACTTCTTTATAATTATAAAGTGCTTTAATTCTTTTTATCCACCATCACTGAAAAATCAATATGACGGAAAACAACAATCAAAAAAACACAACAGAGGAGAAGCCTGTTCCCAATAAATTCGTTCAGGTCGAGAATTATCTGAAAAGGAAATATGATTTCAGATACAATACGGTTTTAAACTTTTATGAATATAAGGAGAAGGGTGATGAAAAATATATCAAACTCGAAATAGAGAAAATATACGCACACCTCTGCCGGATTAATCTGGAATTAAGCGAACGGAAACTGATAGCCATGTTTAAAAGCGAAATCAGCGAACGTTATAATCCATTAATGAAATATTTTCAGGAATTAACTCCTTGGGATGGTAAAGATCATATCAAGGCGCTTTGTACGTTTATAAAAACTACCGATGATGTTCGCTTTGAGCTGCAACTAAAGAAACAATTGGTACGTTGCGCGAAAAATATATTCATTGACGGCTATTTCAACAAGCATTGTTTCGTTTTGATGAGCCGAAACACGGAAACGAATAAGGCGCAGAGTATGGGAAAGACGTCAATTATCTCATGGTTAGTGCCTCCTGCGCTTAGAGAAAGTTATTACACCCTCGATTTCAATCCCGAAAACGACGCGAAATGTAACCGAAGCCTTTCGGAATGTTTCATTATTAATATTGATGAGATGGCAAACCTTAACCGATCAGACTTGGATAAGGTAAAACGATATTTAAGTCAAAGCTCTGCCCGGGAGCGATTGCCGTATGACCGGGATTTTAGCACATTAAAGCGAAATGCTTCTTTTTTTGGCAGCACCAATAAGGATACTTTCTTGAATGACCCCTCCGGAAGTGTGAGATGGTTGGTTTTTGAATTGTGCGGGATTGATTTCGGATACAGCAAACATTTGATACCCGATCAAATCTGGGCGCAAGCCTACGCCATGTTCCAAACCAACTATGCCGCAGAACTTTCTGCGGAAGAACTAGAAGCAAACGAACAATCCAATAACCAATTTAAAGAAAGAAGTTCGGAAATGGATTTGATTGAGATGTATTTTGAAAAAGATAGAGATAAAATCACATTTCTAACTCCCACAGAAGTGCAACTCAAACTTTACGAAAAAAACAATAACCCGTTATCAGCGAAATTAACCGCTAATAATATCGGCAAGGCACTCAGTTCACTCGGATATGTGAGAACGTCTGTTAGAGCCGAAAATGGCATTCCACGGTATGGTTATTATATCAAAGCACTCACTCCATTTAATTAAATGGAAATAGACGTCTGTTTTGACTACTACACTTACTACCATCTTCAAAACCGTTTCAGGCATTGACCTCTATTGTAGTAATGAATATTGATTTTACCTTACTACAAGGTTACTACAAATTACTACAAGGGATAAAAAGTAGCTTTTGAAGTAAGGTAGTAGTCTACTACAAGCGTTTTCGTTCAAATAGAATGCGGCTAAAAAAAGAAAGGCCGGATTCTTTAATCAAAAAAATAATCATGAATTTTAAAGAAGCTAAGAAAATAAAGATCACCGACATTCTATCCGAGTTGAATTATTCACCCCGCCGGAATTATTCCAATGGCAACACTTCGTATCTGAGTCCATTCCGGGATGAAAAAACGCCGTCCTTATTCGTGCATGACGAAAAAAATATTTTTTACGATTTCAGTTCTGGTAAGGGAGGATCGGTAATTGAGTTTGTTTGCAACCTGTATCATATATTACCTGTGGATGCACTCCTAAAAATCGAGAAGTTTTCGCTTTCGGTTTCGCTTTCAGTTCCTGATAAACAATCTGCATTACCATTCCGAAGCAATAAAGCCATTGATAATACCGATAAACTTGAAGTTTTAAGGATTGATGTAATCATTGAACAAGCATTAATCCATTATATCATTCGACGTGGCATTAATATAACCATCGCGAAAACCTATTTACAGGAATGCCATTACAAACGTGGAACCAATCAATTTTACAGTCTCGCCTTTGCTAATGATGTAAATGGGTATGAATTGAATTCGCATTCATTTAGAACGAACAAGTCCTTTAAATCCTGTCATGGCCGAAAATACCAGACCACCATTCCCGGAACCGATAAAAGTTTGAATGTGGCACATGTATTCGAAGGATTCTTCGATTTTCTTTCCTACCTACAACACACTTCACAAACGAAACCGAAAGAAATCTGCATTATTCTGAACAGTGTAGCCATGTTGAGCAATATCACCGGATTGTTAATGACTTATTCGCTCATCAAAGTGTATTTCGACAACGATGCAGCCGGTGAACACGCATATAACACGCTGAGTAACTCGCATCCGAACACCATAAATCAAGCGAAACTCATTTATCCGGGCTTCAAAGACTATAATTTATGGTTAATAAGCCGAAAATAATAAGCCGAAAGCGAAAATGCTACCCGTGTTACACGGTTGGGTGCCAGAAATCATGTAAATAATCAGATATGTTACACGGTGATTGTCTGAAAGCCAATAGAATTAGGATATTTTCGCTTTAAAAGCTGCTTCGTTTTCGAGATTTTCGCTTTCGTTTTCCAATTTTATTCATTGGATTTTGAAAAATAAAACAATATTCTTTTTAACAGGCAATTAAATTTTGGAATAGAACCTTATTCACTTGAAAACACGATCTATCATTTAAATAAATGAGCTTTTCCTGCAACCATCCTTGGTTTTCTGGTATAGTATATAAAATGCAAAATGGAGTCCAAGGTCAAAAAAATTATTTTACTGATTGTTCTGGCATTTTCTTGTCAGGTACAATTTGGTCAGGGAGTTCAATTTAATTGGGCGAATCAAATTAGTGGCAACGGAGTTCCTACTTATTTCTCAATAATACATGATAAATTTTCAAATGTTTTAGTTGTAGGTGATTTTACCGGTACGTTTGACTTCGATCCCGGACCAGGTGTTTACAATCTTACGGCAAAAGGACAAGATCCAAATATGTTCGTTATAAAATTAAATCCTAATGGGAGCTTTTTATGGGCGAAGCAAATAAATATTGTGTACCGGTTTAATCATAATCGAATAGCGTCCGATGAATCAGGAAATGTTTTTATTATAGGTTCATTTAAAGGAACAATAGATTTCGATCCGGGTATAGCTATTCATAATTTAAGGGCCGGTGGTGGATCAGAGGATGGTTTTATTTTAAAATTAAATAGGACAGGAGATTTCATTTGGGTTAAGCAATTGGACGGTGATTACTACACAGATCCAAATGCTGTAGCACTAGATGATACCGGAAATATTTATTTAAATGGTACCTTTAAAAACACTACAGATTTTGATCCGGGTGTAAATGTTTTTAACCTCACGAATAGCAGTGGTGGACTGGACATTTTTATTCTAAAACTGGATTCAACTGGTGCTTTCGTTTGGGCGAAGAAATGCGAAGGGAATATTGAAATTTTTGGCACTAACATCTTAATTGATAATAATGGAGACGTTGTAGTTGCGGGTCATTTTGCAGGTACTGTTGATTTCGATCCGGGTCCGCAAACACTTAAAATAACCTGGAGCACACAAGGTTGGGATATTTTTATTTTAAAATTAGACGCTAATGGTAATTTCATTTGGGCAGGAAATATTGGAGGTGGATATCAGCGAACTATAATGTCTTTGGTATCCGACAAAAATGGAAATATCTATGCCTATGGCGGATTTACCGGAACAGTTGATTTTGACCCGGGAACCAATGTTTACAATTTAAGTACAAATCCGATAGTGGGTAAGCTTGATCTTTTTTTATTAAAATTAAATTCAAAAGGACAATTTATTTGGGTCAGACAAATAACAAATAAATCACCGGGATTAGGTGACTTAGCCTTGGATGGTTCACATGGAGTATTTATAGGAGGCGTGTTTCGTGACGAATTATGTTTTAATACTCAAAATTGCTTTACGCCTGTTGGACCAAGTGATTTATTTATAGCTGAAATCGATTCGGCTGGTAATTTTGAATGGGCGAAACAATTAGGTGGTTCCGGTTCAGAAGGTTTCTTGTTCTCAGTTTCCTCCGACTCATCCAGTATTTATGGATCAGGGCAGTTTTCTAACACTGTTGATTTTGATCCGGATACAGGAGTATATAATTTAAAAGATAAAACAGGAAGTTTTTTTATTCTTAAATGGAGTAAATGCAATGCATCGTTTTCCACTATTGCGGCAACTGCTTGCGATAGTTTTAAGTGGAATAACCAAACTTATCATTCATCAGGGAAGTACAAACAAGTAATTAAGAATCATGGTGGATGCGATAGTACCATTACCCTTAATTTAACCGTTATTAAGAAGCCGGTGGCAAAATTCAGTATACAATCTCAACAGGGATGTCAATTTGTAGATTATGTTTTTACAGATGAAAGCGTTTGGGATACAATTAGCCCGGCTGGGCTCACCTATAATTGGGATTTTGGTGATGGAAAGACGACAACGATTAATACAAAGGTTCAAATAAAATATTTCAAGCATATTTATTTTCAGAATGGAACTTACACTGTTCGTTTTTCTATTAGTAATGGATTTTGTTCTGATAATATTTCAATGGTTAATTCAGTGGTTATTTTAAAGGCACCAATGCCATTATTTACATTAAGTTCTAAACGGAACTGTGCGCCCTATTCATTGCGTATAAAAGACACATTAACTTCGAATATTGTTTCAAAAGAATTCGACTTTGGGAGTGGATATGTTACTTTAAGTAATAAGAAACCATTAGATACAATTATTGAGTTGAACGATGTAGGCATCTATTGTTTCAAACAAAGACTAACCAGCACTTCAGGATGTATCACCAATTTCACAGACACGATATATCTTACACAAGGTCTGACCAGCAACAACAAGGTTAATGTATTATATACATCAGTTATTGATAGTTTCACTACCCTTACAAAATGGAATAAAGTACCTAATGCCGTGAGTTATACAATCTGGAATAAAATAACTACTGACACATTTTTTACTCATGTCAATGCCAGCCCATCCATAAAGCCGGAAAAATATGTAGTGAATGCCTTAGATATTTGTGGTCATCGGTCTGCCATTTCTCCGGTATCTCAAACAATTTTTTTACGGGGAGAAAATCAAAACTTTAATGAATTTGCCCTGTTGCAATACACTCCTTATGTAGGTTGGAAAGAGGGGGCAATGCGTTATGTAATTGAATACAAGAATAATATTACAGGCGATTGGAGAAAATTAGATTCTACAACAGGGAATACGCTTTATTTAAAAACCAATATGCTTCCCGATTCTATAAACTCTAACATTTCGAACTTTAAGATATGTTATCGCGTTATAGCTGTTGAACAAAATGGCAATCAGCAAAGAAGCATGAGTAATGTAATTTGCATTCCTGTTTATCCTACCTTGTTTTTACCCAATGCCTTCAGCCCGAATGGAGATGGGTTGAACGATTATTATAAACCAGCCGCCGCTGGATTAAATGCTTACATCTTCGAAATTTATGACCGGTGGGGACAATTGGTTTATTCAGATGCACCTGAAAGCAAAGGCTGGGATGGTACTTTCAGAGGAGAAGTCTTGCCTGAAGGCGTTTATTACTTCAGGTTATCGGCGGCGGGATTTTTGGTTAGTCCTGCAACGAATCCAGCAAGAAGAGTGGAACGGAAAGGGATACTCTACTTGGTTCGGTGATATTTTTTTTGTGATATTGTATGAGATGTTCAGCAATATTAACCGCGGTTTGAACCCTTAAAATCTGGTAACCCTATTCTTCGATAAGTATGCTGCCGGTGAACACACATATAACGCGCTGAGTAACTCGCATCCGAACACGATTAATCAAGCGAAACTCATTTATCCGGGCTTCAAAGATTATAATTTATGGTTAATAAGCCGAAAATAATAAGCCGAAAGCGAAAATATTGTCCGTGTTACACGGATGGGTGCCAGAAATGATGTAAATCATACAATGTGTTACACGTTTCTTGCCTGAAAGCCAATAGAATGTGGCATTTTCGCTTTGATACACATTTCGTTTTCGCGATGATTTTCAGTTTCGTTTTATTTTTAGCTGTTTCTACATAAGAAAAAATCATGTTTGCAGGCTTTGCAGTGTTTGCAAACTTGCAATTCATGGCTCATTACGATAAAGTGAAAGCATTAATGACTTGGAATGATTCAGCATGAATGGTTGTTACATCGATATATCCATCTAAACACATAAATCAAGCGAAACTCATTTATTCCGGTTTCAAAAACTATTATTTGTAGTTGGCAAACCGAAAATCATGAACGAAAGCGAAAATTGCATCCGTGTTACACGGTTGGGTGACATTAATCGAGGAAGCAATTCGAGAGGTTAGGTATTGATTGTCTGAAAGCCAATATAATTGTGTGTTTTCGACTTTAAAAATGGTTCGCTTTCGCGAAGATTTTCGCTTTCGTTTTCAATTTATCCGGATTTAAATTGACAAAATCCATGTTTGCAGTGTATGCTGTCTTGTAAATTCATTGCTCATTACAATAAAGTGTCGAATTAATGGCTTGGAACAATTCAGAGCGATTGATTTTAAGCTACACGAAACCTTAGTATAAATATTTCTATTATTTTTTCACCGCGACACATTTTGGCGTTATTCGATATTACTTTTGCTTCATAAAGTTTAGCAAACGGATTCGTTGAATTAAATTACAATATGTCAAAACGCGGTTATATCTCACGCTACCTATTGATTCTAAAAAAGTTAAAGAGGGACCAATATATTTCTTTTGAGGAATTGCAACGTTACCTTGAACGACAATTTGAGTTTCTCCAGGAAAATGATGATACCCTGATAACTACCATATCAAAGCGAACTTTACAGAGAGATTTTCGGGACATTAAAACTTTGTTCGGGGTGGAGGTCGAATATTCAAGATCTTATAAAGGTTACCATATAAGTTCTGATGAATCAAAGGATGAAAAGCTGCAACGTACTATGGAAGCCATAGATATGTTGAATTCGATAAATCTTTCGGAAGGTTTATCGCCTTATTTAATTTATGAAAAGCGCAGAGCTTCCGGCACTGATAATATTTATGGATTGATACATGCTATAAAACAAAGAGCTCAGGTTTCGTTTACCTATCGTACATATGGAGATGATGAAATCAGTGAGCGCACTGTTGAACCTTATGTCTTAAAGGAGTTCAAGTATCGATGGTTTCTTTTGGCTAGAGATAATAAAGATGGAATTGTTAAAAGCTTTGCATTGGATAAACTAAGTAGCCTGCTTATTACCTCTCGGCATATTGCGCACCAAGAAGCTTACGATGTTCTAGAGAGTCACAAATATTCATTTGGAATTATGTCGCCTAACGATGAGCAACCAACTGAAATTATTTTATCTTTCAAGCCACTTCAAGGCCGGTATGTTAAATCATTACCGTTACATGAATCACAGGAAACGTTAGTGGATAATAAAAATGAGCTGCGGGTAAAACTGAAGTTATTCATGACTGATGATTTTATTGTCGAACTAGTTTCTTATGGCGAAAGTATGAAAGTAATTCAGCCAGCAAAACTTGCAAAAAGAATAAAGAAAATCCACTTGGATGCATTAAACTTATACAACTAAGTTCCACTCGATATTTGAGCCTGTCTTGCTATTTTTTTTGATGCAAAATTCGATGTATTTGTAACCACCTACTCAAAGTAAATTTAAAATAATATCGCAATATGGAACCTCAAGATGATGAAAATTATTACGAAGCGCGAATTGATCGCATTTTTAAATGCTCAATTTATAATCATAGGACACTCCGGACAATCTTCGACCGGTGGAGCAGCGAATGGAACCAAACAACCATTGATAAAAAGTTCGAAATTCTAACAAGGATTTTAGGAGCAGGTGAGGATTTGGAAACGCTTATTGGAGAGTACAAGGAACGGTACCTGGAACAAAACCGTGTCGATATTGCACGTTCGGTGGAGGAGGCACTAATTATTTTACTTCAATATAAATTAGTTGGAACGAGCAAGTATTAATTTAAAAAGCTTCCCCGGACTGTTAGAACTTAATTCGGAGAAAATTTCAGATTAGATAACTCAGATGAGAATAGCAAAGCATTATAAAAGTTATAGGTATATCGATGCCCGGAATGCAAGAGATTTAATGAATGAGTGTGCCAAAAGTTCGGCTGAAATGATGCCTTTCTATTATGAAAAATATACCATGAAACCTTGCAACATGGACTATAGCCTCGATAGCATGGAATTGGTTGAGGAATTTATCAAATGCATGAGAAAGGTAAAATTAAATGATACAGATTTAAAATGCCAATTACAAAGTGCAGGATATTATATGGGGGAAATTCTGAAGCGCAAAATTGGCGGTTGCTGGTTAGAACACTTTTACCCTGTCAGTTCTCCAACGCATACCATCTTTAGTGAGTACTTTCGATTGCCTGATCGGAAATTTATTAATCTGGAAGAACTTGTTGTTTTGTTTTATGAAAAGGGTGAAAAGTATAGTCTGAAAAATAAGATTGAAACTATTTTGAAACAAGGAGGCTGGTATTAAGTAGGATCTACCAAAACAAAATTTATTTAATTTATGAGAATTGCGAAAAACGCCATTAGCAAAAATCATTTGGCCATGAGATTAGACCGGCAGAAGCGAAATGTTGAATTTAAGAGTTTGGCTAATGATTTAAACGAGTTTTATCAGGACTTAATTCCTGAAACTGTGAAGTTCGATTATAGCCTTGGAAGCATTAAGTATGTTGAATTTTATCTCATGGAACTAAAGAAGGAAAAACTGGAGTGGGAGGATGATACTTTAATGATCATGGTGGCTGGAAGCTATATTGGTGAAATCATAAGACGTAAGGTTGGTGGGTGTTGGGTAAGACCTGCAAAACCTGTGACTTCTCCCGAGGATACTGATTTCTGGCTGGAATATGAATTACCGAACAGAATGAGAATTGATCCAATAGCAAAGGTAAGGAGCTACTATGAAAAGCCTGATAAATTTGGATTGAAGCGATATTTGGGATTGATAATAAAGCAGACTGTGGGAGATGCCTCATTCTTAATATATAGGAGCGGAAAAGATAAACCTGATGTAAACGGTGGTTCCCCAATGCAGTTTATTGAATGTCCAATAATTTCAGGGGCATCGATGAAGCCATTTTCAAGTCTTGAGTTGCTCGACTTGTATTACTAAATTACTAAAATTAAAAAACAATAATATGTGGTATATAGGTCAGGATATCGTATCAGTAATTGATCAGCCGGATGGCGCATTCAAAGAAGGACAATTGTTTGTTGTTCGAAAAATCAGAAAATGCCCTTGCCGCTGTGGTACTTTGCAAATTTATGTTGGGCTACATGGAAATTGCCGTGATAAAATGTGTGTCCATTCAGGCAAAGAATACCGTGAGAATCGAGCATTTCGGTTCTGGCATAATGAATTATTTTTTATGCCTTTGGATGATATGGTGGATATATCGGAGATGGTGGCAATGATTAATAAACCGAGAAGTTTGGTAAACTAATTGTCAAATAAATAACCACTTAGTCAAATTTAGATTTAACATTGCATTACATTAGCTCAGTAAAATACTAAAATCAAATAGAATAATTTATTAAACCACAAATCAAAACAATTCAAAAAATGATTACTTTCAACAAACTACATTCCGATTTTACAAGAATTCCAAAAGCTTCCGGAATTTATGTATGGGGCATCCTAGAGCCTACTCATGATGAAATTTCTAAAATAGTAAATGATGTTTCGGAAATCCTAAAAAATGATGGTAATACGATTGACATTAAAAAGCTATTAAATAATGAAGTAAAAGATGAAGGAAGAAGGTTCTTGCCACTAAATGTTGGTGAAGGGAACAATATTTCTGGAAGAATAAATAAGCATTTTTCCAACGAGGCTTTTTCTAAGGCTGTACTTTTTAACTTTACTTTGAGAATTGCTGAATTTTATAACGGAATTGAAGGGTACAACTATAATTGGTTAATGAAACCCGGAAAAACCAGAGCCAATGTTTATTACCCTCAATTGCAATATAATGTAAATGAACGCTTCGGAATAAATTCTCTACTTTTTTTCGCAAATCCGACTTTCTTGCTACAAGTATTTCCTACAATAGTCTTGCCTTCGGGAACATACATAACTAAAGTTAATGTTACTCAGGATGAAATAATAAAAAGTGTTTTACCGATTAATCTGGGTAATCCTGCTATTGTTAACCATGTTCACAAAATGATTATTTCTCGAATAATTCTAAAAAAATATTTCAGATTTACTTATGCATTAATCCCCGCAGCGAATCTCAAAGAATTTGAAGCTGCTACAAAAATTGCTTTAGAAAGGATGGGGCTTTATACCTTAGCTCATGTACACGGTAAAGGAATAACCACTTATAAAAAATTAAGATTGGGGGAAGCCCCAATGAATGATGTTATAGATTTTCACACCTATTTATTCGGTCAAATTTACAATCCTTTAAATTTGCCATTGTTAAATTTTAAGGTATGAATTGGCTCATGCTCGACTTAATGGCTAATTATTTGGAGGATAAGTTGACACGAGTTATATTTGTCTAATACTGCCCATACACACTCAACCCCGCTCCCCAATATTGATTTTTCAAGTGCTCATAAACGAGATTCGTTTTTAGATCCACATCATCGGTTTGATAGGTGGGGTAGGGTAATGTTTCAAAGAGAGTTTTGTTTACTGTATTAAAAACAGCGGCAGCGGTCACTGTTTTATCAGCCCACTGGTCAACTTTCAGTTTTTCTTTCTTTAGCTCTTCCAAAAGTTCAACAGCAATATTTTTGATTTTTTTCTTGTCGGTTTCCGATAAATTCGGTTTTCGGAGAATATCAAAAATGGCTTTCTGTTCATCGGTCAGCCCTTCACGCTTGGTTTCTACTTCCTCTGCGGAATAAGAGTTTACAAGCTCCATGAGTTTCCGGAAAGTCTCCTTAATTACCGCATCATCTTTTCCTTTATTGTATTCGTCAATAATTTCCTGATAACGCTTGTAATAATCAACGGTTAATGGATTCCGTTCCACCATTTGCTTGAGATGCCTTTCGATCTTGTCTTTTAGGGATTGAACAGCGGAGTTTTTGTTTTTCGCCTTCAGGAAGAGTTGCTCCAATACCTCAAAGTTTAGCCCACTTAAATCGATGAGCTTTTCTTTTACCAATCCTGGTTCATGAACCATATTTTCAATGGATTCATCTACTACCAATTGGATTTTCTTCATGATTTCGGAAACATCAGCACTTTCAATATTGCCTTCAATGGCGGTGTAAATAACATCAATGGCATTTTTTCGCGGTGCGTATAAATTCAATACTTTATCAGGTTGCAAAGCTTTAAATTTCTTAAAGACCTCCCTAGCTAATACTTGAAACTTTCGTTTTGTTTCGTCATTGGTATAAACTGCATTCATTGCTTTTTCAATAGCCGCGATTTTGTATAAACCATCTGCCTTAATTAATTCTTGCAGGTCAAAGTCAACCTCATCCTGCAAAAATTTTTCAGTTGCAATTAAGGATTCGTCAAGTAGGCGGATTAATTCTTCTTTCGGTTTTACAGGGGCTTCTGGCTTCTCGTCATCTCCTCCTTCTCCATTTCCACCACTCGCACCATAGATGGCCAATGCATCAAGCAAAGCGGTATAGGTTTCAATATAGTCAACGATTAAGCCGTTGTTTTTCCCTTCGCTTATTCTGTTGGCTCTTGCAATGGCTTGCATGAGGGTATGCGATTTCAAGGGTTTATCTAAATATAAAGTGGATAGAGTAGGGACATCGAATCCCGTGATCCACATAGCGCAAACAATCACAAAACGGAAAGGATCGTCCTCATCTTTAAACCTGGTTTCCAAGTCCTGCGTATTCATTTTCTCTCGGTGAGGTTCGATATCTAAATCCCATTTCCGGAATTTCTGAATTTCATTTTGTTCTGAACTCACTACTACACAAACCTCCGTTTCTTCAATCCAATTCAATTCCCTGCTTTTGGCCAACAATTCCTGATCGCCGTATTTACCTTTAGCAATATCCTTTTTTAGTTGATCTACATACAATTTCCAATGTTGTGTAATTAAGTCGTACATGGTCACTGCCGTGAGTTTATCAAGTGCAATGAACATTCCCTTCCCTTTATAACCGCGATTGCAGAAATGCCAAACCGCATCCTTCGCAATGGCATCCAATCTTTTGCGTGATGTTAGAATTGGGTATTCTCTGGCGAACAGTTGTTCTACCCGACTTCGCTGATCGCTGTCCATATCTTCGCTTTCAGCATCGATGGCAGCCCGTATTTGTTCGTTAATTATCGGGTTTTTCAATTCCAAATAATCGCCTCGATTTTCGTAATAAAGTGGCACCGTAGCACCATCATCCACACTTCGTTTAAAATCGTATCGGGAAACATAATCGCCAAAAATGCGTTTCGTTAACTCATCGTCTTTAAAGAGAGGAGTTCCGGTGAAACCGATGAAGGAGGCATTTGGTAATGCGTTCCGCAAATTCATGGCTAATTGTCCGCCCTGTGTGCGATGGGCTTCATCGGAAATTACAATGATATTATCACGCAAGGTAATTTCCTCCTCGAAGTTGAATTTGTGAATGAGTGAAAATAAATAGCGATGTTCTGAACCCAATAATTCCTTTAAATGCTTACCTGAGTTTGCTTTCAAAGAATCCTTGGCACCCGACTTTATTTGCGGAACTGCCCCTACACCGCTGAACGTGCCATAAATTTGTGTATCCAATTCATTGCGGTCGGTGACAACCAAAAATGTATAACTGCCGGTGAATTTGCGGTGAATTTTCTGACAGAAGAAAACCATAGAGTAGGATTTACCACTGCCTTGGGTATGCCAAAACACACCTAGTTTTTGCTTCTCCTCCAAGCGTATTTTTCCTTTGTTATAAAGTAGCTCCTTATGTTTAATATTTTCGATGGCTTTGTTTACACCGATAAACTGGTGGTTTCGGGCGATGAGTTTAATAACTTTCCCGAGTGAATTATCGAACAATACAAAGTTTTCGAAAAGGTCTAAAAATCGAGCCTTATCGCAAACTCCAACGATAATTCGGTCTAAGGCAACTATCCCTTCATCTTCCTCAGTGATCCGTTTCCATTCGTGAAAATGCTGGTATTTGCCTGTAACGCTGCCAATGCGGCTCTCGATGCCGTTGCTTAATAATACGAAAGCGTTATAATAAAAAAGTTTCGGAATAACGTCTTTATAATCCGTGAAATTATCATTGTAAGCATTCTCCAATTTCCGGTGCGCTGCCTTAAGTTCAATAAAAAGTAAAGGGATTCCATTCACAAAACCAATTATATCCGGCCTACGTTCCCGATTGCTCTTACCCTGAAGCCATAATTGACGAACGGCTAAGAAGTTATTATTATTGGGCGTTTCGAAATCAAATACTTTGAGTGTTTTGTTTTTAACCTGTTCCCCATCCTCATTAATATAGTCAATAGGAATACCATCTCTGAGTAGCTGATGCTTTTCAAAATTGATTTCATCTAACGACTTGGTAATACTTTCTTCGGTTAGTTTTTGGTAGGCTTCCTCGTATGCTTTCTGCGGTAAACCCGGATTGAATTCCAGGACTTTTTCTAGGAATATTCTTTTTAGCACCACTTCCTTTTTGTTCAAACGACCCAAAGTGCTTCCTTCACCAAAACTTTCTTTATTGTAGGCCAATAGAGTATCCCAACCCAATTGATTGAAGAATAAATCAATTGCAGTTTGTTCGATTAGGTTGTCTTCGGAGTATTCGTAAGGCATTATATTTAGGTATAATTGAATGTTAAAATTCAGGAATCTATTAAAGAATTTTCGAATTCACATAATTCATTAATCTTTGATATTAATTCTTGACCTCTTTCTATTAAATCCTCATTCTCTAACACTATAAATAGTCCTTCACTTGATATAATACTTTTTTCAATAAGTTTACTGAATATTACGTTGTTGTCATTGTTTGGTTTTACCTCAAATCCTTTTTCCACTCCGTTAATGTTTATACGTGCCTTTAATAGAAATAATTTCGAAGCACCATGAGAATCTAAAGAAGTGATTTTCTTATTATTTTCAGATAGAATCCAGTTAAATATATTCCATTCTAAATTTGATTCCGATTCGACACTACTATTTAGCATTATTATTTCTAAGGGATAAGAATCACGATTATTCCAATAATAGTAACCTTGTGTACTCGGATAATGTAGTTGATTGTCATACTTAATAAAATAATATTTCCAATCCTTCCTTTCTGAGAGTAAATAATCATTTACTATGGCCTGTAATTCAAAAGTCAAATCCTTATTGATTGAGATTTTCTCTATAATTTCAATAATATTTTCTTGTTCTTTTCTTCTTTGATTGATTGTAAAAAAGCCCCTCCATGCATCACTTTTGTTTATCAAAAATCGCTTGCGAATATCCGTGTCTTGTTGAGAATAATCGCCTTTAGATAATAGCGCTTGCCTGATTAATGGTGTATTTTGCTTATGATCATTATCGAAAATTGATGAAAATATTTTAAGCGTATCAATGCATTTTTCCTGTCTGGAATTTATGAATAAGCCTAATGATCCTCTCAGGATACTATGATTCTCAAATAAAAGTAACTTATTTTCAGAATCGGAAGTCTTTTGAGCGCAATTCTCTTCAGCAATTTGATTCTTATTGAAAGTATCATTTGGAATTGTGCCATTTAGAATAAGTTCATTTGCATAATTAAGCATCTTGTGAATATTTTCAGGACGCAATTCGTAGGTGCTATTTGATAAAAGATTTCGTAGTTGCCTCAATCTAAAGAATAATAGCTTTTCATGGATATCATTTTGTAATGAAACATTTAATGCATAAAACATAATTGTTTCTGCCCATGTAAATTCTTCTGATGTTGCACTCACAAAAAGGTTATCTTTGGATTGCCAAAAAACCCTAATTAATTCCGAGGTGCCTAAAGTTTCATCAGAGGTATAAAAAAATCTATTGTAATACTCATCAATAGCCCTGCCATCTTTTATGCATAGTTTCTGAAAAGCATCTAAAAAGTTTATAAAGAATTTCAAGTCTTCTTCCTTTGAAAGCATTTCTTCAAAACATTTATCAGCATCATTAATTTTCTTGGGTATAGTGTTATTAAGATTGAAATAAATTGTGAAAATATTATTGAATAAGTTTAAAAACCCTGAATCTATATCACATCCTTCCTTCCAAAGCATATTTGTCCATTCAACATCAAGTTTTTTAGAGATTTCATTTTTGAATGAGGGGTGTTTTTCTTCAAGATATTTTTCAAATGATGACTTAAAAATCTCGTATCTAGTTAGGCTTTTACCCCGGGAATTCATTTTTATGTATAAATCATCCGTTAGACCAAATTTTTCCAAATCCAAATAATAAAAAACAATTCGTTCCTGAATAGTTAGCTTTTCCCAAAGTCCGTTTACATTTAAAAACTTTTCATGAATGCTATCTAACACAACCAACATAGACTGTATTGTGGGGTCATCATCATAAGAATTAAGATACTTGGCCTGGTTTTTTATTTGCTCAGTCAAAGTAATTTCAGATTCCAAATGATATTTGAAATCATTTATTAAAGATTTGCAGAATTCGTTGGCAGAATGTCTAGTCTCATAACTAAATTTCAATAGTTCATTTTTCTCAACCGTATTATCTTTAATAGCGGCATACAAATAAAGCAAATACAGGGTGGTTAATCTTTGTTGTCCATCAATGGGAGTCATACTATTATCCTTCAAAATACTTCCATATACAAAATCAAGGATTAATACGTTTTTATAACTGAAATTTTCATCTTTGAGCGATTTAAGCATTCCATTTAATAACTCATTTCTAACATTTATGGCTTTATCAGTATCCCTGCCATAAGCATAATCTCTTTGTATTTGAGGGATTACAATTCTGCCCCTTTTCAATAATGACCAAAATGTATTTTTCCTATTTTTCATTCTTCTATTGTTAGTTTGTTCATGTCTTTTGTGATTGGCGAAAGCATATCACTCGAAAAATATTCACTTAAGATTTCTTTGATGTGACCCAGATAATTCATTCTATCCTTTACCCCCCAGAAACACAACTGCTGATTTGAGAAGTTTTCTTCTTTTACATTATGGTATTTTAAGAAAACATATTTTGTGCATAATGGAATGTATTTTCCTTCAGCATCCATTTTAAGTATTTCTTTTCGTTTTGCTTCAAAAATTGAATTGCTGAGTATTGTATTTTCAATTCCACCAAGAAGAGCCATATTCGAAAGTGAATGAACAGCCTTAGCATCTCCGTTCAAATTGTTTAATATTTCGAAGAATTTAATTACTCGATTAAATTCGTTTAGGAAAGTAGAAAACTCTAATTTCTGATATGCTCTGATCGTTTTAAGACTTTCAAGAATTGAGTCAAGTTCAATCTTGTTTTCTTCTTGAATAAAATCTTTTTGAATAAAAGAATTTAAAACTGGAATATGTTCATCTATCCAAATATACCAAGAGTTTTGGTCGTCTTTACTTAGATAATCCGAATTCTGAGCATGAATATGTTCAAGCGTCCAGTTCTTTTCTTTATGCAAATGAAATGGGTAATACTCGAGGCTTTCTAATTTTCTAACTGTTTCAACATTATATAAAATCAGCAATCGTTGTATTTCTTCGTAGTTTTCTTTATAACTTAACTTTTCTAGATCAAAATTTACATTAGATAGAATAGTCTTGTTGAGATTATCAACAAATTCCTTTTTATTTTGATTAGCAGCTTGTCCAAGCAAATCAATCAAAATAGTATCACCATTAATGCAAACCAGATAACCTATCTTGTGATAAAGATTTCTGTTCTCAAACCAATAACATATTGTATCGTAATATTGCTCTATTTGCATCCAAATATCCCATAGATCTTTATCTTTTCGCACCATCCGATCGAAAAATAGGAATGTATATAAATTATCCTTTTTATTTAACTTAATGTTCCTTTCGTTCTTTGTGTTTTTTTCAGAAATTAAATCAAATATCAATTCAATTTTAGAGCTGTAGTTTTTAATATCATTGTTAGTTGCAAAATTCCAAAGCCGGGTATTGCCAAGTGAATGTTCAATCAAATCCCATTGCTTGGCAATATGGTTTTGCTTTTTGGCCTTATCAATTTTCAATGTAATTTTTTGAGCTTCCTCATCTTCATTTTTACCTGAATTGTAATCAAGTTTAAATGGGCTATTCTGTGATAAGAACAATGCCTTGATGAGTTCCGAATTTGATAGAGGAATTTTTGTGTCGTTTAGTCGTTTAAATATCGTTTTAGAATTCATTCCTTCATTTTCTCCATTATTCTCATCCGCGTTCTGTTTAACGACATACCAGATTACTTGTGTAGATTTTCCTTGCCGCTGTGAACCAACTGTAGATTTTTCTCCAAAAAAAACAGAAAAAAAACTCGGGAATTGCTGTATTGTTGCTCTTTTTTCATAATCTTCTCCAGGAAGGTTAAACCAATCTACAATATGCTTTAAACCTGAAGTGATATAATAAGAATCGATGCTGGTTTTATCAATTTCAACATTTATATTATCATCAACATAAGAGATCTTTAGTTTATTGAAAATGTCAATAAGTTCAGGGCGTGTTTCATAAAACAGATTAAAGCAATTTTTAACTTTAGATATGGGTGAGATTAAATTATTCATTTGAATGATAAGCCTGGTGGTTGTAAGTCTTTGTTGGCCATCAATTACTTCAAACCATCTGTTATTATCATAGTCTGAATTAAGTTTATATTTTTCAATTACTACACTGCTGCATTCTTTGACCACGATAGGTTGCAAACAATAGAACTCACCATTGCTCTTATTTGAAAAATCCCAAATATCCGATAGTAGCTGATATATATGATTTTCCTCCCAACGATAACCTCTTTGATAATCAGGAATAAAATAATTTCTCCCCATAAGCTCTGGTATAGAAAGAAGTTCGAGTTCATTTATGTTGTCATCAATCATATTATTTTAGCTGTTTTAGTATAATTCTTTACACTACTATTTGTCCGTTCATTAATTTTAGTAATAATATATCTCTTGCCTCCCGGAGTTTGGTGTTTTGCTGATTTAGAATTGATTTTAATTTTAATAAACTTGAAACCTCTTGATGAAACTCTTTTAAAGCATCTTGGTTCGGTAATTTCACTTTTAAAGCTCTTGTATATGCCAAACTGATGAACCTTTGAGAAGTACCACTTGATTCTTGTTGGAATCTAGTTTGCATTTCATTTGAGTTCAGATAACAGTATAAAAATGAAATATACAGTGAATCATACGGCTTAAAAATAATTACATTCTTAACTGAAAACTCAAAAGGAGAATCTATTATTGCCACATTTCCAATTGTGCCGATATTTGATAGAACTAAATCCCCATTAGTAACTTTACTTCTTTTTTGAATTTTATCGTGGTCTGCTTCACTAATGAAATATGCAGATGAGAAATCAATAAAACCTCCAATTAAATGTTTACCAGTCACTAAGTAAAATCCATCCACTTGTTGCTTTGGACTATCGTGTGTTCCATCGGTTACATAGCAAATATTAAGAATTGATCTCTCCTCCAATTTCTCCTCCCTCATAATCCCCTTATATCTCAAAAACGCCTTCTCCTCCAACAATTTTATCCGCTTCAAATTATTCTCTATCAAATCATCATAAGCCGATAAGATGCTGGTAATTTTGAGTTGGGTGGGGAGTGGGGGAGCTTCGATTTCCAAGGTTTTTAGAGACGTCTGGGAAATATTAAAAATAGTAGCCCCACTTGCCAGGTTTCTTAATCTTTCTCTCCCTCTTGGTGCATTAAAAAGATAGAGTAAAAATAAGGGCGCAATATTCTTATTAGTTAACCGATATCTAATTATGAAACCACAATGTGTAGTATCCTCCTTTAGGTTCCTTATCAAACCTACCTTTCCTGCCCCTTCAAATTTTACAGATGAACGAACAAAAAACAAATCTCCTTCCTTCGCTATATAATCACTATCTGGCTTTAAATCTAAGTTTACTTTTGCAAGTCTATCATCATTAATCAAACAATTATCCGTAACGTCTTTCACATTAACTAAAGGAAAACCACTTCCCATTTTATCACTTGAAAAGTTTACCCCATTTTTAAATTCCCCTAATTCTTCAAGTTTGTATTTCTGCATTCTCATATTACCAATGATTTAAAGTTTTCAGAAATAGCATTTGTCAAAGCAACCGCTTCTTCATTCAATCCTTGCAACTCTATATGAATTTCATTCAAGCGTTCCTCGTAATCAAAATCATCATCAGTGGCGGTATCCACACCTACATACCTACCTGGGCTTAGGCTCCAGTCTTTGGTTTCTATTTCTTTTTGAGTTACTACTTTGCAAAGTCCTTCCACATCGGTATAAACGCCATCGGGAAAACGGCTCGTAAGCCAATGCGCTTGTTTATAGAAATATTCGGTTTCGTGCAGCAAGCCGGGCCCTTCTTCATCAGGATTACCGCTCAATTCTTGTTGAATGGCTTTTAGTTGATCGAACTGTTCTTTTAGGTTAAGCTTTTTCCAATCATTGTTTTTGTTAAGTTGGTATTCTTTGGTTGCTGTTGTAACAACATCATTAATTTGTTTTATGATTTTGTCCTGTGGCTTGCGAATGGTTTTACATATTTCCGCAACTCTATCCTGCGCTCCACCTAACGAAGTTACTTTTGGACAGGTTCTTATTAATTCATCTTGTTTTTTGTACAAGTCATTAATTTCGTCAATTTGGAGAGCTTCAACAAACGATTTCGCATCCTTATTCTCCTTCGAATATTTGGTGGCAAAATCAATTAATGATTTATGTAAGCTCTGCAATTGCTTTTGCAATGCTGTGGTTGCATTACCGGTTTGTATTGCATGGTCGGCAACTGATTGCAAATAACTTTTCACAGTTGACTTAAATTTCTTCGTATTTCCTCTATACAGGTTTACAATGCAAATGAGGTTTTGCAATTGCTCGGGGCTAAAGTCGTTTACCTTGCTGGTTACCTTGCGGTAAATTTTTCGGGCATCCAGCATTAATACTTTGTCGCTTTTCTTATTATCTTTTTCTTTAGCTCGGTCGAAGAACCATAAGGTGCATGGAAGCGATCGTGTGTAAAAAAAGTTATTGCCAATGGCCATCATTACATCCACCGCTCCAGTCTTTACCAATTTCTCCCGTATTTCTTTTTCACTATGTCCGGCATCACTGGCGGAAGAAGCCATGACAAAACCGCTCCTTCCGGTGGGTTTTAAATAATTATAGAAATATTGTATCCATAAATAATTGGCGTTATCGTTTTTTGGCAAGTTTACCTTCCCATCCAATATCAAACGGGGGTCTTTCTTTACGGCATCCTTGCCTTTGTCCACCCCATCTACATTAAAGGGTGGATTGGCCATCACAAAATCAGCCTTGCCAACTAGGTCGTGCTTGTCTTCGTAAAAGGTATTTCCTTCTTGTATATTTCCTTCCAATCCATGAACAGTTAAATTCATTTTAGCCAACTTCGTATTCAGGTCGGCTTTTTCTTGTCCGTAGAAAGTGACCTTTTCAGCCGGTTTCAGTCCTTCACTTTCAATAAAATACCCGGTTTGCACAAACATACCTGCGCTTCCGCAAGCAGGATCAAATACAATTCCGTGGTCAGGTTCAATTACATTAACAATAGTTTGTACCAAACTCATCGGTGTGAAAAATTCACCCCCTTCCTGGGCACCGGTCATTGCAAATTTGTTGAGGAAATACTCGTAAATCTTTCCAAACAAATCACCTTCTGCTTTTTGCAGCACTTCTTTATTAAAAATGCGGAGCAATTCCCGTAATAAGTCCTTACTAAAAATAGAAAAGTTCTTCGGTAAAACACCTTTGAGGTTTTCGTATTCATCCTCAATCAGTTTCATAGCATTGTCTATGGCTTCGCCTATGTCGGCACTTTCGGGCAGTGATACCAAATAATCGAACTGTGCTTGATCTGGCAGGAACATGGAGTTCTGCTCTTCAAAATCCTTCTTTGTCAATGCCCGTTTGCCTCGTTGAGGGTGCGATGGCAAGGATTTCTCAACTTCAACCTTAACTTTTAAATAGCGATTGTATGCGTGACGTAAGAATATCAAGCCAAGCACTGGCATGGAATATTCCGAAGCAGTCAGTTTACTATTCGCCCGGAGTTGGTCGGCAGCTCTCCAAAGTTCAGCTTCTAATTTTCGTAATTGGGTTCCGGTCATTTATTTTTTATTGGATATTTATATCAGGCTTTAAATATAGAGAAAAAACTTCTTTACGAATTCAGACTCGATTCTATTATGTGGTCGGAAAATCACTTTTTTGAAAAGGTAAGCACATTGTAATATCCTAAATTAATTTTCTTTCCCTTGGTGTCACTTATACTTTCAGCCGCATTAATTAGTTTTAGTGTTGTATCACCAACTTCGTCCATGGTAAGATTTTTTTGCGATTTATCAATTGACCTAACAATTTTTTTCGCAAGAAACTCTTCTTCAAATAGCGTTTCTATAGTGTGCATCATTAGCATAAGAATATTTGTAAGTAAAAATATGTCATTTAAAGTCCTTGGTGAGTTATATGATAAATTTTCAATAGAATAAATGAATCCCCCTGAATCGCCAACTCTTAAATTATGTGCTAACATTTGGTTTCGCATTAGTCCAAGATCTTTCCAACTCCGAATGTAATCATAGAATGGTTTATTTATTTGCTTTGTTTCAATGATTCTATTTTTATATTCTTTTTCAGTTTGAACGCCGAAATGGTTATCATATTCATCTAGAAAAGAAACAGAATCAATAATGTTCAAACGGATAAATGAAGTTAAAAGAGTTAGTTCTTGTGGCTGAAAACTACGAGCTTCGCCAGAATACCCTAAATCTACAATTAGCTTAGATCTATTATTTATCTCTATTGCTAAAATCGAAAGGATTTCAAAGCTTTCATTTAATTTATTCATTCTTAAGCTCGTTCAAAAATTTCATATCCTTCTGCCAGTCCACTCGGTATTTGATTCATGTGGAACAAATAAAAACGATTGGGATTAACTTTATCAATATGTAAGGTATAGTGGCCAATATCAGGCATTATGAACCTATTTGATTTTTTCGAAATATATTGGTAATTGCCATCACCTTCAAAAGGGTTAGTTGCATTTAAAAAGAGCACTCCTCTTTTTCTTCCTTCTTCATACTCCGCTTCGAATGTGTACTCTCGATCACCGGAATAGTGCAACTCAATTAAAGGATCAATATGTTTATATCTATCACTCATTGTGAAATAGATGGTATCACTTGTCTTTGTTCGATCCGCATAAAAAATATCAATCCGTTTAAAAGTTCCTATGATTTTTCCGTACAACTTTTTATCTCTTCTGATTTCTCTCATTTCAAGGAAAATGAATAACAGAACGGCAGAGAAAATTGAGATCAGCACCTCCTTCATTAAATCTGCATAATCCAAACTTTTCGGGATCAAGCGCAATGACAAACCTGATATTATAAAAATGGCTGAATAGGCAAGAAGATTGGAATGGTATCTATTAAATTTCAACCATTTGAATTTGATGGATTTCATTTTTTGTGGGTTTATTTGTTTGTTAAGCTAGAAAAATTAGTCAATACTTTTATCGATTTAAAATTGAATCGACATGTTCAGAGTAAGCAAATTTATTATCAAACCCATTTTCACTTAGTTGACAATAATTATTAACTAAGTCTGCAAAATCGATTATCGCATCGGACAGCTTGTTATTCTTAAAATCATTTCTATAATTAATTATTTTCAGACCAATATCATTTTTTAACTTGGAGTAATAAATCCCTGTATCATGAGTAATGCATCCCATTCCTAAGAGAAATTCAGAATTCGTAAGTTTTTCCGGAATACCATCTACCTTTTCTTTTTCTTCTCTTGTCAAGAGTTCATATTCTTTAAACATATATGTCTTAAGATACGACAATGCTGCCTCTTTGATTTCATTTTGGATTTTAATGTTTGAATCTATTTCCAGAGATGCTTTAAACAAGGCGATAAAATTCCTCATATCATCAGTAAAGCGAATTTCTTTCTCTATTGAATCGTAATTATCTTCATAGTATGCGATAAATGGATAACTGTATTTTCCTTTACTTAACTGCAATCTTAAATCCCCCATTTTACTGGAATTTGAAATATAAATCTCATCTCCACTCAAACATAATAAGGTTGCCGCTGATAAAGCGATATCATTTACTATGTATCGAACAAATTTAAAGTTCTCTCGAATTAACGGAACCAATTTGTAGACTTCTTCCGGATCACCTCCAGTTGAATTTATCATTATGGTTAAGTCATTATGATTTTTCTTCTTGATAACCCAATTCAAATGTTTTTGGAATTTTGATTTTTCGAGATCTTCAGCGTTAATACCACAACGGATAAATATGAATTCCGATTTGAGTTCACCTTTAATGATTGAAATATGTTTATTCAATTCTTTTTCAATGACTTGAAAAGAATTTCTGTAAAAACCTCTAAATGGTTCCATAAATTAAGATGTTGTTCTTTTCAAACATAAGAATAATTGCGCTCTTAGAACAAAATTACTGACAATAAGGAATAACTGAGAATTTTTCTTCAGGAATTTAACCTAGATACGTTTGATTTATTTTTTCAAACATACCAATGTCTGAACAAAACAACAACGCGTTTTCATGAATTAACTATTCTGCCCGATGTCCGAATTCTGACATCTTTGAATATAAATTTAACTCATATTGTTGATAGAACAAAAAGCAAGCAAAAAGTAACTAAATTAAAGGGAGAGACCTTTATAGTTGTATAGTTGGGAAATAAGATGGTTTTTAGAATAGGTTATTTTTGAACCTATGTTTTTTTCATAAACTTGCGATTTCTTTAGTTTTAATTCATCATCAAAAATAGCATTTGTGATTCCATCTACCAACTCATCTAAATTCTTTAGGAGCTGGTCCGCAAATTTTTTATCAACAAGTAGTAAAACATCTACAAAAGAAATTCTCAACTTAACCAATTCAGCTTTCACAAAATTATTTATATCCTCTTTTTCATCAACAGTTAAATCGTTAGAGTTTATCTTGTCCTTAATGGTGTAAAGGTTTAAATAGAACAAGTTTATCACTTCCATGTTGGGCTGGACAATTAACTCTTTAAACCATTGAAGTTTAATATTTTGTTCGTTTAACCGAGCCGTTTCATTGTCGGACTTCTTATCTTTTCTGATTTGATAAGTGAGAACATATCCTGCTAAAAATAGATTTGCAATTGCAATTATGACCTGAGATAAATCTGCAAAATCAGAAAGAGAAAATTCCGAATTCCAACATAACATGATCATCATTTTAAGCTAATGCGTTTTCTTCTCTTAAAATGCGTTCAACAGCTTCTTCTAAATCTGTTTCAATTTTATATCGTCCAGTATTAATGAACGAAAACTTCTGATAGAAACCTTCTTCTCCTAATTTAATGACGATATTTTCAAAAAACTCCTCTAAAAAAGAAGGATTGATTGATGAAATGTCCTCTGGAATGGTAATTGAAATTTTATCATACATTGGCTCAATAGCATCAATATTTGATTTTGTTCTAACTTCAATTCCCCGAGGACGTGTTGTGAAAACTTTAGCCCCGGCAGTTCTAAAGTCTTGTAAATTAATATTATACATTTTGGTTTCCATTTATTTGCTGATTTGTATTGTCATATTTAATCAATATTCGTGCAGAAATCATCGTTCCTGGGAAGAAATGGGGCGCAAAGGTAACGAAATTTTTATCAGGTTCGTCTGTTATTTCACCTGATTTATTAAAGGTTATCATTTTATACTTCCTTTTTTCGCCTAGTTTTTGTCTTTCTGTTATACTATAACGCCCATCAAAGGTAATTCTTGTATTTCCAGAAACAAGTACCAGTTGTGAAAAATCGTCGTGATTTACATCACCTTTTAGTTTAAAAAAGTTCTCAATATATTGAATTGAGCCATTTCCTCTCTTTTTTTCTTTACTTGTCACCCCTTCTTGTAAGGCATAAAGCGTCCAAAGTGTTTCTTCCTCAAAATCAGCCTTCTTGAACCATCCTTTTTTCGTATAATCTTCAGATAAATCCGTCATTTGCTTTACGGCCTTTTTATTAGGGCAAGATTCCTTTTTGAACGTTTGATAAATGGTATCTCCAAAATTGAATATTGAAAAATTAAAAACTCCAAAGTGTTCATCATCGTTATGGGTTTCTTGGAAAAACCCTATTGCAAAACTATGACGCATAGTTCCATGTTCCAATGCATTACTCATAACTTCTCCTATTACTTTGTAAAATTCATTTTCCGCATCAACTGTTAACTCCCGATTTAATCTTTTCAAACAAAGCTTTATATATTCGACAATATTTGTTAGATCAACTTCGCTTTTACTCCAAACATTTGGATTATCATGGTCATTAATTAAAACCGGCAAATCCAAAACATCAGGATAATTTATTCTAAAGCCCTTTATATTCCTGTATGCTCCGATTGAAAATAAAACTTTCTTAATGTTTTCATTTTGATAATTAATTGGAGTAATCCCCTTATTGAAAATATCTCTATATCCTAATCTCCTACAATGATTAAAATGTGAAATAAATTCAGATAGCATAATGTCCATACAAATTGAAGCATCCACATCGATTCTTTCACATCTGCTATAATCTAAAAGTACTTTATTTGATTTATTTCTATGTAGTACCACAAAAAGATGTTTTAAAAAATCAAAACTTTCAGCATAATTCTCAATTAAAGAAAAGCAATTTGGAATAAATAAGTGTCCGTTATCTTTATAACTGAATTTGGTTTTTGAGAATAATTCAGGAATTGTCAATAAGTATTTAATGTTAATTGGATATTCAGGTTTGCCTGGAAGCTCTTTATCACTTATGAATGGCGATTTCTTAATGGGCTTATAAATCTTACCTTCTGCTTCTGCCTTCCTTTTAATATTTATTTGATGGCGATGGTATCCGGCATTTCTTAATCTGAATTTTTCCTTTCTCTTTGAGGATTTTAAAAATGATTTCCAGCCCTTTTTTGAATCATATAATTGTTTATTGCTTTTCATTGTGATAGTTAGCGAATATATTAATATTTCCTACTTTGATTTCATTTTTTTATGAATTATATTGGTTATGGAATAGAAAAATGTCGTCTTACATTTAAGCCTTATTAACCAACCTTCTTCTTCCCCCACATCGCCATCGAATCCACCTTCACATCGTCCATTATCTTCGCGTAAATCGCAGTGGTTTTAAGGTCGTTGTGGCCGAGGAGCTTGCCGATGACTTCGATATGGATTCCGCTGCTGATGCCGATGGTAGCGAAGGTGTGCCGGGAGCAGTGGAAATGAATGGGCTTCTTTATTTCCGCTTCGATCATAATTTCCTTGAGTGCTGCATTGGTTTTTTGATTGCTGATTACCCTGAATTGCTTCTTATCTTTCGGTAAAAGGTGCTTCGCTTCGGCAATCAATGGAATCACCACTGTTTCGCCTGTCTTTTCAGTTTTAATGGATATTTTATTGTTTTGAATCATGTCGGTGCTGAACTTCTCAACATCACTGAATCGTAATCCGGTATAGCAAGCGAAAAGAAAATATTGCAACACGTTTAAATGATGGTATTTGAATTTGTCGGCATCATAGAGTGTTTGGAGCTTCTGAACTTCGTGTAATTCAAGATACAAACGATGTGAATTGGTACGAGGTAACTTTATGCCTTTCATTCCATTCTCCGTCATTAAACCTTGTCTCATGGCTTCATAAATAAGTGCTCGGAGCATGGCGAGCTTCTTGCTGCAACTATTCTCGATATTCTTTCTTTCAGATCGAAGGAATTGCCGGAAACCGATGACGAAACTATAAGTAATATCATCAAATTTTAGCGTTGGTTTGTAAATTTCCAATAGGTGGTAAAGCGTCATGTAACTTCTTTGGGTATTCCATTTGAAGTTACTTTCTCTTAGCCGCTTCTTAATGAAATCAAAAAAACTTGATCCACTATCATCTCGGTAATTCGCGGATGTTTTAATGCCTAATACCCTGTTTTTAAATACAAGGTAAGTCAAAGGCTTTTTGCTCAGCGTATATTCCAGTACCGTTTTTGTAGCTTCATTTTCATAGCCAATAAGGATGCTATTGATATAATGATTGGTTGGAAAACTGGACTTCGCCCGGTTCTTTTTCGCATCATAATGCCGCATCTCAATGGAAATGGGTAGTTTAAAACGGTTGGTCACACGTTTGTTCGTCACTTGCACGTAAATCGGACATAATCCGTTCCGGTCGATCCGCTCCACTCGCGGGTAAATAGAATAAGTTAGCATTTTGGGTAAACATTGGGTAAACATTAATAGTTACTTTGTGTCAAAAAGGTGCTACTAAGTAACTAGTTATAGCAGCATTTAAGCCTGTTCTGGCAAGGTTTACCCGTGTTTCAGGGGGTGTTATCAGTGGCTCCATCGGGAATCGAACTCGAATCTG
>CANNQU010000042.1 GCA_947507965.1 Bacteroidota bacterium | reverse complement strand
TTTGCAGACTGGACGGGACTCGAACCCGCGACCTCCGCCGTGACAGGGCGGCATTCTAACCAGCTGAACTACCAATCTGTATCTTTCTTTTAAAAAGAGGTGCAAATATACACCTTCACGTTTTGGGAAACAAATTTTAGTTAAAATTAGCTCAAATAATTTTATTGCATGATATTCAATCTAAAAAAATTATTTTCGCAGTACGTATTAATAATACAACGAATGCTTGATTCTTTCGAGAATGCTATGATTAAACCTAAAAATTAAAATTATGTTCGACTTCGAAAAACCAATTGATGAGATATTAGAGCAGATTGAGAAGACAAAACAAATTGCAGAGAAAAGCAAAATAGATTTGAGTGCCGCAATTTTAGAGTTAGAGGTAAAACTTGAGCACGCTCGAAAAGAAGTTTTCAATAATCTAAATGCCTGGCAAAAAGTGCAAATTTCCCGTCATCCCGACCGTCCTTATACCATCGATTATATTAACGGCATTTGTGATGCCTTTATTGAACTGCATGGCGACCGTACGGTTAAAGATGATAAGGCCATGATTGGAGGATACGGAAGTATTGATGGCCAAGCCGTAATGATTATTGGCCAACAGAAAGGACGTAATACCAAATCTCGACAATACAGAAACTTCGGTATGGCCAATCCTGAAGGGTACCGCAAAGCACTTCGGCTGATGAAATTAGCAGAAAAATTCAATAAGCCTGTTATTACTTTTATTGATACCCCCGGCGCCTCCCCTGGATTAGAGGCGGAAGAACGCGGACAAGGAGAAGCCATCGCCAGAAACCTCATGGAAATGGCGGTACTCAAAGTGCCTATAATTTGTGTGATCATAGGCGAGGGTGCTAGTGGCGGTGCATTAGGTATTGCCATAGGCGATAAGGTAATGATGCTGGAGTACACCTGGTACTCGGTAATATCGCCGGAGAGCTGCTCGAGTATTTTATGGAGAAGCTGGGACTTTAAAGAAACAGCTGCGGAAGCTTTAAAACTATCGGCGACCGATATGCTTGGCAATGGTTTGATTGATGGAATTATAAAAGAACCTCTGGGAGGAGCACATAATAATCCTCAACAGATGTTTGATACCTTGAAAGAAGAACTTTTGAAAATGCTTGCCGACTTAAGGAAAATGACGGTAGAAGAAATGGTAGCCAAACGAATAGAGAAATTTTCGGGGATGGGCGTAGTACAAGAAATTTAGGCCTTTTGTATTTTTTTTTGAAATCGAATAACAATAAAATCGTTTGCTTTTATAAACCCTTACCTTTTTAAAAGCTCGAGCATCTTTTGAGGACCTACATTAAACAACAAATCGATACAACTCAAATTGGCAATTGCTCCCTTCTTGCCTTGAAACACCTGATAGTATTCGAAATCTAAGGCATAATCATTAATGGTAAAACGTTCCCTTAAATCGGTAGCTTCGATAGGGCTTTTAAAATATTCGGTAGTTTTAGAAAACAAAAAAGGCTTTTTTAAAAAATTTAAAATCAATTCAATGGAGGCTATATTTAAATCCATTAGAAATCCATATTTGTTTTCATATAATTTTATGAAATCAGCTTCGAAATATTCATAGTAGGACGAGGATTGATAAGCCGATTTGATGGTTCGTTGATGTTGAAGGCGCCAATTATCATGATACGCTATTCGCACGTCCGAAATACAACTTCTCCCCTGCTGACGAGAATTGTGGCTAACGGGTACTACCAATTTATGAATCCCATCGGCAGTGTATATTTCACAACGATTACGGTAGGTTTGTCGTTGAAAATGCTCCATTGTTTCGATCCCTATTTCCTCTGCATTAAGCAATGCTTGCAGATATTTTATTTGAGGCAGATAATGTAAACTAAACAGATGCATTGAAAATTCTTTATTTTTGACGCAAAAGTAATATTGGTTTTGGGTTATACCAACCTAATTACAACGATGTATAGCGTGCTCACCTTTTTCCTGAAACTATTATCCTATTTGCCTTTCCGGGCCTTATATGGTATTAGTGACCTGCTCTATTGGATTTTATATAAAGGATTCCACTATCGAAAAGACATTGTTCTGATTAATCTCCGTAACAGTTTCCCGGAAAAAAATGCAAAAGAAATCAATTATATTTGTGATACGTTCTATGGAAATCTTTGCGACATTATTATTGAATCGATAAAAATGATCACGATCAGTAAAGAGGAACTGATGAAACGTAATGATTGCAGCGCACATAAATTGATAGATGATTTGAATGCCAAAGGGAAGACTTGCTTTTATTTCGGTGCTCATTTAGGCAATTGGGAATGGAGCCCGGCAGTAGCAGGGTTGGCAAACAAAGTGCCCCTCTGGGGTGTTTATAAAACGGTTACACACAAAGCATTCGACGATTTATTAACCAAGTACCGTGGACGTTTTGGTTGCGAGATGATACCCATGGAACAGATAGCCCGGAAGGCTTTAACCAATAAAGAAACGAAGAACATTTGTTTCATCGCCGACCAGACCCCATCGAATGTTGAAGCCAATATCTGGGTTAATTTTTTAAACCAAGACACCTTAGCCTTTAGCGCTTCGGCAAAGCTGGCAAAAAAAATGAATGCCGCTATTGTGTATGCAAGTATTATAAAGCAAAAACGTGGCTATTATCGCTACGATTTCGAGTTGCTTTTTGAGGATCCAAAACATGTTGATGAACAGGAAATCATGCAAACCTACTTTTCGAGGCTCGAAAAAGATATTGTAAATGACCCTGCCGCCTGGCTATGGAGTCATAAACGATGGAAAAGGAAAAGAGTAAAGGAAGTCAACTAATGTGTCATGGAAGGAGAAGGGAGTAAGAAGCAATTCATTAACCCCCATTATCAAAGTGTAACTCGTGTTAACCCTAAAGGATATGGCTGTTGAAGCAATCGAAATATGATTTCAAAATTATTTTTATTATCAACATAATCAAATTGATGAGCATCGAGCAATAAAATACGTTGAGAGGCATGATTCTTAAACAACTCGAGATAGCCGTTTTGAATATTGTCGAGATAACGCTCATCAATAGACTTCTCATATTCGCGATTACGTTTATGAATATTTTTCATTAACTGCGGTGTATCCCTGAAAATATACACCAATAAATCGGGTGCCGGGCAGTTAAGTTGAATAATCTGAAATAGTTTATTATACAAATTATACTCCTCGTCGTCGAGTGTGAGGCGAGAGAATAGCAGACATTTTTGAATGATGTAATCGGCTACAATATAATTTTCAAACAAATTTCCTTCCTGTAAATACGTAGAAAGCTGATGGTATCGAGAAGCCAAAAAACTCATCTCCAATGGAAAAGCATAACGTCTTTTATCACCATAGAATTTAGGCAAAAAAGGATTGTCTTCAAATTCCTCTAAAATTGATTTCGCTTGAAGGCGCTTAGCCAGGAGCAACGACAATTCGGTTTTGCCAGCACCAATACAACCCTCAATAGCAATATATTTATACGGTACCAAGTGGAGTGCAAGCTAATTTGTCGGTACAATCATTCCAAAGTTCGAGGTTTGTTTTTTGATGCACTGGATGAATAAATTCAGGTAAAATCTCGGCTAATGGAGTCAACGTAAACCGTCGAAGCGCAATTTGCTCATGTGGAATGGTCAGTTGATGTGTGGTCATCACAAGGTCATCATAATACAAAATATCAATATCAATGATACGTGGCTCGTATTGTTTTGCCGTACGCACTCGACCCATTTTTTTTTCGATCATCAGCGTTCTTCGAAGCACCTCTTCGGGTGTCTTCGTGGTTTCAATAATTAAACAAATATTTAGAAACGGCTCCTGGTGGGTGTCTCCCCAAGCCTCGGTGGCGTAAACCTTCGACTGCTTCACCACCTTATCCACCATCGTATTTAACTCTTTGATAGCCGATTGAAGGTTGGATTTTTTACTGCCTAAATTCGAACCTAAAAGTAAAACTAATTTTGCCATGTTATTTTTGCTATTTTTGTGTTTTTAAAAATATGATTAGTATCAAAACTTTATTTATTGTAGCTGCAATTATTTATTATATCTACTCGAATATAAAAGGTATTGAAGCACAAAAGAATAAAAAAAGTACGGCAAATCCAACTCCTTCACAAAAAAGCACCTTAGATGAACTCTTGGGCAAGATGCTCGAGCAACAAAATAGGAAGGGAGAAGAGGTGAAAAAGCCCGAAACGAATGCAAATACCAACGCTCCCAAAAAAATATTCTTTAAACCAAAGGAGCCTGTAATGAAACCTACCGGGCAAGGATTACCTTTTGAAAAAAGAAAACTAAGCGATGCACGTGAGATGCCCTCAAGAAAACAAATCGAAAAGGTGGTTCTGCGTGAGAAGAAGGCAACAGAGCAGCCCGAAATAAAGGTAAAAGATTATGATATCGACTTTGTAAATCATGATCAACCACATTTGAAACACACCCTGGCAGAAAAATCAAATATCCATTTTAGTTTCAAGGAAAAAGAGAAAGAACACTATGAATTTGATGCCCGACAGGCCATCATCGCTCAAATAATTTTAGAAAGAAAAGAATACTAATACCTAATAACGCTTCAATCCATGACATCAAAAAAGAAATGGCTTAACATATTTGGACTTATCCTTTTAACAGCACTGCTGGTGATACAGTTTTTCCACACCAAGAAAAATCTTTCCAATGATTTCACCAACGATATTTCAAAAACCTATATTGTTCCTGATTCCATTCAACAAATATTAAAAACATCATGCGATGATTGCCATAGTAATTCGACCGTATATCCATGGTATTCGAAAATACAACCCGTTGACTGGTGGCTTCAGAACCATGTAAATGAGGGTAAGCGGGAATTGAATTTTTCGGAGTTCAGCTCGTATCGAATCTACAGACAATATAAGAAATTGAAGGAGATAATCGATGAGTTAAAAGATGATGAGATGCCTCTTACCTCGTATCTTCTAATTCATGGGAATGCCAAATTAAATGATTCGCAAAAGTTACAATTAACCACCTGGGCTGAGTCGCTACGGGAAACCATAAAAGCCAATTATCCAGCCGATAGTCTTGTTAATCCAAACAAAAGGGAGAAAAAGTGAATTATTTGGTGATTCACTAAAAGTTTCTGAAGTTCGCGGCTCAAAATAATACCTCAAATAATGTTTTTTAAAAATAAAAAAAACCGAAAAGTAGATTCTAAAGAAGTAGGACTAGAAGCCGGTTTAATGATTCTGAAATTCTTTCTAAAGACCGAATACTTGCATTACGGTTATTTCACCAACGGCCTGGCTACCGATGTTACCAATTTAAAACAAGCTCAGGAAAATTATGCAGAAATGATTTTCTCACATATTCCTGAAGGCACAAAAACCATTCTGGATGTCGGTTGCGGTTCGGGCAAAACAGCGCAGGAACTCATTCGTAGAGGCTATGAGGTAGATTGTGTTTCACCAGGTCAAATTTTAACCGCATATGCTAAAAAGCTTATTGGTAATGAGGCGACCTTTTTTCAGTGCAAATTTGAAGAAATAAGCAATGATAAAAAGTACGATCTGATACTCTTTAGTGAAAGCTTTCAATATATTCCAATGGATCACTCCATTCCTAAAGCGATGGAATTGCTAAATAAAGGGGGGTATATCATCGTATCCGATTTCTTTAAGAACGACCCCGACAAGAAAAGTAAACTTGGTGGTGGCCATGAATTTGAAGAATGGTTAAAATACAAAGCCTCGTATCCTATAAAAACTATCGCAGAGATGGATATTACGGCAGAAACAGCACCCACCATAGATATTTTAAATCAGATGACCATGGAAGTTGTATTTCCTGTTTGGTCGACGGTATGGGCCTTGGCAGAAGATCGATTTTCGCTTCTCGTGAAATTGGTAAAATGGAAATACGAAAAAAAGATTGCGAAAATTGAGAGCAAGCATTTTACTGGGATGCGTACCGGGGAGAACTTTAAGAATTATAAAATTTATAAGTTCTATTTGTTTCAGGCACAAAATTAAATTCCTGGTAGTCGAAGCTAATTTCGATATTCGAAGTAGAAAAAACCGCAGCATTTCAATCCATAACACCGGCCAACAATAGTTTAAACTAGGTTGTTTTATCGCGAAATACGTAGGCTGCCAAAGTACCGGAAAACACGCCTAAAAAACTTCCAAAAACAACATCTTCAACAAAATGCTGCCCTAAATATACTCGAGAATAAGCAACTAAAAAGGCTGCTAGGAGTAATACTAAATCAAACTTACGTTTCACCGAAAAGGCCATGATAAGCGTAGCAAGAGTGAAGGCAGAAACCGAATGACCTGAAGGAAAACTATGAAATCGCAAGGCATCGGAAATATTCAAATGATGAATGACCATCGTGTTCTTAAAATACTCCAATGGCCGATTGGCATCGTCAAATACAAAATGTTTTAAACCCTGAGCCAAAACAGAAGAGATGAGGAGCCCAAATAAAAGTGAATAGGTAAAACGTCGAGAAAGAAATAAAGAAACCAATAGAACCAAAAGATAGGTCCAAGTGCTTCCCAATTCGGTAATAAGGTAAAAAAAGACATCCAAGACGGAATTATAATGAAGATTTATAAAAAGAAAGAGTTCTACCTTGGTATAACATAAAAAGAGAAAAATAACGAGAGTAATTATAATACAGTATATTGCATAAAATTTTTTGCGGAGTACAAAATAATTTATCACTTTGCGAAAATTTAAATTAGGTTACGAATATAGAACAAAATTCAACTACACGAAAAATGGCCGAAGTGAAAAGAGAACTTTATAAAATTGAAATTAGCGTACATGCCTCGCCTGCGCTTTTATATAATTACATTTCCACCCCTGAAGGTTTATCGGAATGGTTTGCAGAACAAGTGAATCCTTTAAAAAACCAGCGATTTGAATTTACCTGGGAGGGAACAAAACAAATTGCCAACGTTTTAAAACTTGTTTCTAATAAGCTCGTAAAATTTCAATGGGTAGATGGATCGGCAGAAGAATATTTTGAAATCGAAATAATTAAAGATGAAATGACAAACGATGTAGCACTCGTCATTACCGATTTTTCAGACCCTAGTGAGCGAGAGGAAAACATAATGGTTTGGGAGAGTCAGGTACATATTTTACGAGAAAACATTGGTGCTTAAACAGCGTTAATTTACGCTACCCCATACCATTCCAAACGATAAATAGAATTGCATTGAGATGCAATTTTCGTTGGTAATAATTAGTAACTTCGTGGCCCGGTATGAAACGACTAAATTTTTTAGTAATAAAATCTTTTATTGGTCCATTTATCATAACATTTTTTGTTTCACTCTTCGTTCTGGTGATGCAGTTTTTGTTTATGTATATCGACGATATGGTAGGCAAAGGTTTAAGTTTTGCTACGATAGCTCAGCTTATGATGTATATGTCGGTTACTTTGATTCCAATGGCATTGCCTTTAGCCGTGCTGCTATCGAGTATCATGACCTTTGGGAATTTAGGGGAGCACTTTGAATTGGTAGCCTTTAAAAGTGCCGGGATCTCACTTTTAAGAGCAATGCGTCCTTTAATCATTATCATGGTGTTTTTATGTGGCGTGGCTTTTGTTATTTCTAATTATTTAATGCCAAGTGCCAGCATAAAAGCCAGTACTTTACTTCATGACGTAAGAAGTGCTAAACCCACCTTTGAACTTAAAGATGATGCATTTACGACCAGTATGCCCGAAGTTATTATACGGGTAAGTGGTAAAGAAAAGGGAGGCAATAAAGTAAACAATATTTTAATTTATGATCATCGTGATAACCGTGGCAACACCAAAGTTATCAGCGCTCAATCGGGTGAATTTTATTTTACGGAGGATAAAAACTATGTAAAGTTCGACTTATATAAAGGGGCAAGCTATGAACAGGTAGAGCAACGTTCGAACTCCTTTAATCCAATGACGGTGATGGAGTTCGACAAACAACAAATTGTATTCGATATTGGAGAATTTAAATTTGAACGAAGCGACGAATCCTTGTATCGTGGGCACTTCCAGATGCTTCGTGCCAATGAATTACAGTTTTTTATCGATTCGTTTGAATTAGAATTAAAAGCGAAGTATGAAGCTAACTTTACCTTTATCAAACCCTATTTTCATCTTTCCGACTCTATATTCACAACGATTCATACCGAAAAAACAGCATCCAATCAAGCGAATTTTATTGATCAGGTAAAGAGCGAATATAGAACGAGTACGATATACCGAGCACTGGAAAATGCACGAGCAATTAAACAATCGATAAATTACAATATGGATGATACCGATAGCTATATCAAGTCGATTAACCGATATAAGATAGAATGGCATCGGAAATTCACCTTGTCATTTGCCATCATGGTCTTGTTTTTTGTTGGTGCGCCTTTTGGGGCTATTGTAAAAAAAGGGGGATTAGGTATGCCCATGATCATTTCGATATTCTTATTTATTATCTATCATATCATCTCTATTTCGGGCGAGAAATTAATCAAGGAAAATAATAGTAATGTATTTATGGGAATGTGGGTTGCTTCCTTTGTTTTATTGCCGCTAGGTATCTATTTAACCTATAAAGCAACGAAAGACGCTCAACTTTTCAATAAAGAAATTTATCAAAAATTATTTTGGGGTGTTTTCAGCATTTTCAAAACAAAAAAATAGTTACCCATACGGACGACCATACCACGTGAGAATATTAGTACTTACCAACCGGGTTCCATACCCATTAAAAGATGGAGGTAACGTTGCAACCATGCAGATGCTGGAAAGCATGCTTCATTGTGGGTTTAAGGTTAAATTACTTTCACTAAATACGAAGAAGCATTTTGTAAATACCAATACGTTGCCCAAGGTGTTTACCACGTTAGCTCTTGAAACCATCGATATCAATACCGATGTGAGTATAAAAGGAGCTCTTCAGAGTTTATTTTCAACACAGAGTTATAATGCGACACGATTTTATAATCATGACTTCAAAGAACTGATTCAAAAAACTTTACGGGAAGAGAAATACGATATGGTACATTTTGAAAATATTTATACCGCAATATATCTTGAAGCGATCAGGCAAGACGATGGAACAAAATACATCCTTCGACCACACAATATTGAACATGAAATATGGGAAAAGGCAGGGAAAGAGGAGTCGTTTATAAAGCGTGCGTATATTAACCTTTTGGCTCGTCGACTAAAAAACTATGAAATCGATCATTGGAAAAAATTTGATGCGATAATTCCCATCACCGCAATAGATGAAGCCATGATAAAACATTATACTGCCGATACGACACACTATTTAAATTTGCCTACTGCAATTGACCTCAAAAAGATACCGGCCGGGAATAACGATTCAGACAATACGAAGATATTTCACCTGGGCAGTATGGCCTGGCTCCCAAACAGGCAAGCCATGGAATGGTTTATTACCCATGTTTGGGATACCATTGAAAAAGCCACCAAAGCACATTTCTATATGGCCGGCAGAGATATGCCGGAAGAATTATTTAATTTCCAAAGCAATAGAATTCATGTTTTAGGTGAAGTGGATGATGCTTTTGAGTTTATGATGGATAAGCAAATTATGGTGGTCCCGTTATTTGCAGGAAGTGGTGTACGAATTAAAATTTTGGAAGGGATGGCCGCTGCAAAAACCATTGTTACCACCTCCATCGGGGTACAAGGTATTGATGCATTCGACAAAGACCAAGTGGTACTGGCAAACAATCCAAAAGCCTTTGCTGATGCCGTCATTTGGTGTGTTAAGAACGAACAAAAATGTAAAGAAATTGGAAGAAAGGCACGGCAATTGATAGAAGAAAAATACAGCATCGAAAATTTTGAATTAAAATTGCAACACTTTTTATTAAAAGTAATAAACTAAGTTCAATTGAAAATATTATATCTCACGTCGCGTTTCCCCTACCCTCTTGAAAAAGGGGATAAACTTCGTGCATACAATCAAATAAAGGAACTTTCAAAAACACATCAAGTTATTTTATATTCCATTACCGAAAATAAAGTAATTGATAAGTCGAATTCGGAAATTGAAAAAATAACGTACTTTCATCAGGTCTCCGTTCTCTCCTCCATTCAAAAATATTTAAACCTGGTGAGGGGTTTGGTTAACTCACTTCCATTTCAAATAAACTATTTTTACAATAAAAGCAGAAAAGTAAATGTAGAGAAACTCATTATTCGTTTTAATCCTGATCTTATTTTCTGTCAGCTCATACGAATGAGTGAGTTGGTGAAAAATTCAAATAAGCCCAAAGTATTGGATTACATGGATGCCTTTAGCAAAGGAATAGAACGAAGAATTGAAGAGCAGCCATTTTACCTGAAATGGATTTATGGTTTAGAGCATAAACGACTTTTAGAATACGAAGCGAAAATCCATCCATTTTTTGACGCCTCAATCATCATTTCAAATGCCGACAAAGACTTAATTCCGATGAATAATGCAGGGGCAATAGAGATTGTACGGAATGGAGTAAATTTTGATTACTTTAAACCACAGCCTCAAACCACGAAAGAATTTGACCTCGTATTTACCGGAAACATGAGCTACGCTCCAAATGTTTCTGCCGTTTTATATCTGCATAATGAAATCCTGCCATTTCTTAAAGCCAAATTGCCGGATATAAAAATTTTAATCGCTGGTGCAAATCCTGCATCTAAAATAATTGAACTTCATAACGTAAATTTTGTGGTTACCGGATGGGTAGAGGAAATTAATGACTATTACGCCAAATCGAAAATATTTATCGCACCCATGCACATCGGCACGGGCTTGCAAAACAAATTACTAGAGGCCATGGCCATGCATTTACCGTGCATCACTTCACCACTGGTAAACAAATCGCTTGGTGCTATTGAAAACGAGGAGATACTGATTGCCAATAATGCCGAAGAATTTGCAAATTTTGTGCTACAATTGCTACAACAAAAAGATTTCGCAGATAAAATTGCCAGTGCAGGGTTTGAGTTCGTAAAACGAAATTTCACTTGGTCGAAAACGATTGAACAGCTGAATAGCATTTTAATAAGAATCGTATCATAAACGCCTCGAAAGCATTGCAGTGTGGTCGTGCATGTATTAAAGCTCCACTTTTAGTCCATCATAAGCCAAATTAATTCCTGCCGGCAGTATCTTATCAATTTCTTTGTGAAGGCCTAACTGATGGCTAATATGTGTGAAATAGGTTTGTTCTGCCCCGATTTCTTTCGCTAGCTCGATAGCCTCAAACAAATTAAAATGAGAGATATGATTTTCTTTTCTTAACGCATTTAAAACTAATATTTTTGATCCTTTTATTTTTAATTTCTCTTTCTCATCAATGTAGTTTGCATCGGTTATATAGGTAAAATCGCCGATACGAAAACCTTTCACCGGTAGCTTATAGTGTAAAACATCAATAGGTAAAATTGGAATATCGGCAGCTAAAAAGATTTCATCAGAGATGATATGTAGATTGATTTCCGGAACTCCCGGATATTTAAACTCCTCAAATACGTAAGGAAACTCTCGGTGAATAGCCTTCTCTACGATAACATCAGCATATACATCGATAACTTTATTAGAGATATAATTAAAAGCTCTAATATCATCCATTCCTGCAATATGGTCTTTGTGGGCATGGGTAAATAACAAGGCATCCAAACGCATTACCTTCTCCCGAAGCATCTGCTGCCGGAAATCGGGACCTGAATCAATGACAATGATTTTAGCATCGACCTCTATCATGACGCTTGTTCGTAGCCTTTTGTCATAACGATCGGCACTTACACATACATTACATGTGCAAGCAATAAGGGGTACCCCTTGAGAAGTGCCGGTGCCTAAGAACGTGATTTTCATTGTCCAGTTTGCTTTATTATTTCATCATCAAATCGTAGCATCAATACATTTTCTTTCCAATTTTCAGTTGGCAAAATAGTTTTTTTTAGCAGATATTCTTCCAAAGCATACTTCACGAAATTAGCACCCGCAGCATGGCTAAGCGTATACCCTCCCGCCAATCGCGGATTTATTTCACCGGCCACTACGTCCTTTGTTTTTAGGTTTAAAAAGCACTGCAATGTAATGGGACCGGTGGCTCCGTTTAAGGAAGAGAAATTCTCCCAAACCCAGGTATAAACCTCATTCTTCTGGGTCATCGACTTAGAAACCTCGCCCCCCCTTGTACTGATACGCTTTCGAGGCACCGCGCAGAGCAGTGTGCTTTTAAGGTTATAATAGCAATCGATACTGTACTCTTGAAATTCGTTCGGTGGTAAATAATACTGAAAAATATAATCTCCGAAATCCTCTAATTCCAATATCGATTTCGGTAAATCGCCTTCCTCTTCAATAATTCGGCAGTCTTCCGAGCTATAACCATAACGAGGTTTCATAAAAAGAGGGAACTCAAAATCTTCCGGAGCCAGTGGCATTAAAAAATTCACATTCGCCTCTTTAAAAATAGTGCACGTCAATACTTTGTCCTGACATTTAAGAACAAACTCCTTAGAAGACCCAAGTATCTGAGTGCTTGTTGGAATATTGGATTCTTCCAAAGCAATGGCCAAAGCGTTAGCATCAAAATCGGTGGTGGGAATAATAAGCCCAATATTCATTTCATTACACACCGACGCTAAAGCGAAACCAAAATTAGCATCGGTAGTAAAGGGCAGCTCAACAAAACTACTGGCAATGGCACATACAGAGCTAAAAGCAGGATTCGCATCGGCGGCAATAACGATTGCATTAGGAAAAAGCAGCGCCAATTCTTCTTGTAAAATATGATATAACTTTACTCTCCTTCCTGCCGATAGCAATAAAATATTAGTGTTCAAAATCTAGGTTTGTTTTAGACTAATAAAAATGTTTATTTAGTAGCAAATTAATAGCTTTTATCATGGCAAACAAACAACAATTTATTGACGCAATCCAAAAATCTTATTCCTCGAATGAACCTCATATTTATTTAGGGTCTGGAATTTTGGATGGAACGGTGATTGCGGAGGCGAAAATCAATCTTCCATTACGTATGATGAACAGGCATGGATTGATTTCCGGTGCTACCGGAAGTGGTAAGACACGCACCTTGCAGGTAATCGCTGAACAGCTTAGTGAAGCCGGAGTACCGGTGTTTTTAAGTGATATTAAAGGCGACTTAAATGGAATTGGAAAAGCCGGAACCTCAAACCCTAAATTAGAGGAGCGTGCAAAAATTCTTGGAATTGACTTTAAACCAACCGAATTCCCAGTTGAATTATATTCGTTATCGGGAAAACTTGGAGCGCAAATGAGGGCGACGGTTTCGGAATTTGGACCCATATTGCTGTCCAAGGTGTTCGAATTAAATGACACACAACAGGGCGTATTAAATATTATTTTCAAATATTGCGATGATCATGGCTTGCCTTTGGTTGATTTAAACGACTTAAAAAAAGTGCTTAACTACCTCACCGATGGACAAGGAGCAAATGAAATTAAAGAAAGCTACGGAAAAATATCATCTTCTACTTCGGGTACTATTCTTCGAAAAATTGTTGCTTTAGAGCAACAAGGGGTAGCTCAAATTTTTGGGGAGAAGAGTTTTGATATCGATGATTTGTTTGAGAAGGTGGATGGAAAAGGGGTCATTAGTTTGTTAAACATTTCTGATATGCAAACAAACCCTGTCGTGTTTTCTACCTTCATGGTTTCCTTGCTGGCAGAACTATATCATACCATGCCAGAAGCGGGAGATTTAGATAAGCCAAAATTGGTTTTCTTTTTAGATGAGGCCCACTTGCTGTTTAAAGATGCTCCCAGAGCTTTCATGGATCAAATTGAGCAGGTGATACGATTGATACGGTCGAAAGGTATTGGGGTTTTCTTTTGTACCCAACAACCCACCGATGTACCCGACTCGGTGCTCGCACAACTTGGCAATCGATTTCAACATGTACTTCGGGCGTTTACCCCAAACGACGCCGATAATTTAGCAAAAGTAGTAAAGACCTATCCCAAAAGCGATTATTACGACATCAATAAAACATTAACCAGCCTGGGAATAGGACAAGCCTTGATAACGGTATTAAATGAGAAAGGAATTCCAACCGAAGTAGCCGCAACGCATCTTACCCCTCCAAGAGCGTTGATGAGCCCCATGCCGCAAGCCGACTATCAACGTAATTTGGAACACAGCGAGATCTATAAAAAATATAAAGTTGCGGTTGACCCGGAAAGTGCTTTTGAAATGTTAGAAAAAAGATTGAAACCAAAAGAAGAGGAACCAAAGGAAACGGATACCACAGAAAAAGAGGAAAAACCCAGAGGAAAGACCGAAAAAAGTATGCTCGAAAAAGTAATTAATGCTCCTATTATAAGAAGCATTGGTTCACAACTTATTCGCAGTACCTTCAGCATGCTCTTTGGTGGAAGAGCTACTTCCACAAGAAAAAGAAATGGCTTTTTTTAAACTATATTTTAAAATCATACGTAAATAATATAATTTTGTACGTATAAATTTATAGCCATGGAAAACACCAAAACAAAACTCACCCTCAGTTGCAAAAAAACAATTATTAATGAGGCGAAAAAATATGCCGAATTAAATCATGAGAGTGTTTCTAATATTGTTTCTGAATTTCTCGAAACCTATATAAGCATTAACAAAAACACGGCTCATCCGGATCATGCCATCAAAGAAAAAATAAAACTAGCAAAACGATTTTCCGGGTCATTCCATTTAGGTGCATCCAAAGATTACAAGTCGGAATACTTAAAAGTTAAAACCAAGCATACGAAGAAATGATAACAAGAATATTTTTTGATGCCAATATTATTCTTGAATGGCTTAATAAGGATGCATCTGGAAACGAAGAATGTTTAAAATGTATTGAAAAGTCAATAGAAACTTCTTGTACACTAATGGTTTCGCCTACTACCTTAGCCATTTTATATTATTTCGTATCAAAGAAAATCAAAAACAAACCAATGGTGAAACAAAAGCTTCAAGAACGAATGAAGCTTTTTGAGTTTACCACTGAAGATGCTTGGACAGTTACAGAGAGCTTCAGTTCTCGTTTTCTTGATTTGGAAGATGCCTTACAATATTTCTCTGCGGCGAGCAGCAGCGCCGATGCCATTGTGACTTATAATGAACACCATTATATAAACACGCGCATACCCGTATATCACCCACTTACTTTTTTATCATTATTCGAGTAACCATCATGTCAAAATCAGTATTATTAATAGGTGCTACCGGCCTTGTTGGAAGCCTCACACTACAAAAGCTTTTACACGATGAAAATATTAATGAGGTACGAATAATCACGCGAAAAGAAACCGGCATAGTGCATGAAAAATTGAAAGAGCTCGTAGTCGACTTTGAGTTGATGAAACCTTTCAAGGCCTTTATGCAGTGTGATGTGATCATAAATTGCATGGGAAGTACCATGAAAAAAGCAGGTAGCAAAGACCTTTTTGAGCGATACGATTATTTTTATCCTTACCAAATTGCCACACGATGTAAAAAAAATGGTGCTACAAAAATGATCCTTCTCAGTGCGATAGGCGCAAAGAAGAATTCTTCCTTTTTTTACAATAAAATAAAAGGGCGTTTGGAAGAAGACTGCGAAGAACTAGGATTTGACGAGCTCATTATTCTACAGCCTTCTCTTCTACTAGGCCAACGAGAGGAAGTTCGATTTGCAGAGCATACAGCACAAAAACTTGCTGCATTTTTGTCTCCTCTGATTCCTTCAAAATACAAACCCGTTTCAGCAGAAAGTTTAGCCAAAACCATGGTTCATTATGCTGTAAATACCAGTGGACATAGCGTTCAACGACTCACGTACGATCATTTTTTAATGTAAGCAGAATGGTTATATTTGCCTCTAGTTAGTATTATTAACCTTTTAACTTTTTCACAAAATGAGTATTATTTCCGAATTTAAAGAATTCACCATGAAAGGCAATGTTTTAGACCTTGCCGTAGGGGTAATTATTGGTTCTGCCTTTAGTAAAATTGTGGACTCCTTGGTTGGAGATGTTCTAATGCCTTTAATAGGAATATTATTGAAGGGAGTAGATTTTAATACCTTGAGCTATAAGGTAGGAGAGGCCGAATTGTTCTATGGCAAGGCAATTCAAGCATCCATCAACTTTATTATTATTGCTATTGTGTTATTCCTAATCTTAAAAGCAGCGAATAAAGGTAAAATCAGTTCGGGGAAAGCGGCCTAATCTAATGTAACTTCATAAAAGCCATCTATATATATCTTAGGTGGCTTTTTTATTTATCCCTCTTTTAATGCTAAATTTGAAACATAATTCAACTTACATTCTAAAATGACGAATACGCAATTCCAAACTAAAGTACATAATTTCTCTGCCGGACCCGGTATTTTACCGCAAGTAGCCATTGACAATTCAATAAAGGCAATTCAAAATTTTGCCGGAATGGATTTAAGCATTCTTGAAATATCCCATCGCAGCAAGCAATTCGAAGCCGTTATGGCCGATGCGGTGCAAATGGTAAAAGATTTATTAGGCGTTCCCGTGGGTTATAGCGTACTGTTTTTACAAGGGGGGGCAAGCATGCAATTTTGTATGATTCCGATGAACTTATTGGATGAAAACGATACCGCAGCGTATTTAAAAACAGGCGAATGGGCTATGCGTGCGACCAAAGAAGCCGGATTATTTGGAAACGTAAAAGTGGTTGCAACAAGCGAAAATGAGAACTATAACTGGATACCAAAGGATTACACTATACCCTCCGATTGTAACTATTTTCATTGCACAAGTAATAATACCATTTTCGGAACGGAGATGTTTTCATTCCCGGAAAGCCCTGTACCGGTTGTTTGTGATATGAGTAGCGATATTTTTAGCAGGCCTATTGATGTAAGTAAGTTTGATATAATATATGCCGGGGCACAAAAAAATATGGGTCCTGCCGGAGTAACATTGGTTATTATTAAAGATGCTATTCTTGGCAAGATAACACGCAAAATACCTACCATGCTCGACTATAGGGTTCATATTAAAAATGGAAGTATGTATAATACACCTCCTGTATTTGCTATTTTGGTTTGCTTAGAAACCCTAAAATGGGTAAAAGAACTTGGTGGCGTAGAAGGAATGGAAACTCGTAATAAAGAAAAAGCGTCCTTATTATACGCTGAAATTGATCGCAACCCTTTATTTAAAGGCACTTGCGCCTTTGAAGACCGTAGCCGTATGAACGTTTGTTTTATTTTAACCAAGCCCGAGTTGGAGGAAGATTTTCTTCAACTGGCAAAAGAAAAAAACCTCAGCGGAATAAAAGGTCATCGAAGTGTTGGTGGATTTCGTGCTTCCTTATATAATGCCTTGCCGATAGAAAGTGTGCAGGCCCTGGTTGAAGCAATGCAAGAATTTGAGAAATTAAAACGTTGAGTTCACGAATTCCAAAATCCAATTCAGGAGTTTATGAGGTTACAACAGCCGCCGCTTCTGAAAATATTTTCGACGGCAACGTGAATAATTCGACTCGTAATTTCAATAAAATTTAATCGCATTGACTTCAATCACCACTTATATCATTATCATCACCTGCTTGGTGAGCATTGCAGCATTCTATAATCAGAAGCTGATGAATGACTGGATTTTAAATCCGGTGCAGATTTATCATCACAAACAATGGTGGCGTATGCTAACCAGTGGATTGCTTCATGCCGATATGATGCATCTGGCCATAAACATGTTCGTACTGTATATGTTTGGCAGTAATTTAGAAGAAGATTTCAACGATCGATTTGGAAGCGACGGCGCTATTTACTTCCTGTTACTTTATTTCGTCGGAATCATCGTGGCCAATATCTCATCTGTTGTAAAACACAGAAATAATAGCCATTATAATGCATTAGGAGCTTCCGGGGCTACGTCGGCATTGGTGTTTGCATTTGTTGTTTTAGAGCCATGGGCGAAAACGATTGGCTTTTTTATCATCCCTCCCGGATTGTTACCCAATATCGTATTTGGTGGGCTCTACCTCTTATATTGTGTTTATATGTCGAAAAGTGGGCAGGATAATATTGGCCATGAAGCCCATTTTTATGGCGCATTATGGGGTGCTTTTTTCATGTTTGCCACGGATCCATCCTTATTGAAAATGTTTTTTGAGAAATTAATTTGATACACCAATTCAGCTATGAATATAGAAGATAAAATAAAAAATTGTGTGCGAGATATCCCTAACTTTCCTAAAGCTGGAATAATTTTCAAGGATATCACTCCAATACTCCAAAACCCTAAATTATGTGCTGAGATAACAGAAGCCTTTTTTGAACATACCTCCCATTTAAATATCGATTGCGTAGCCGCTGTTGAGAGTCGAGGTTTCTTCTTTGGAATGCTTATCGCTCAACGACTACAAGTGCCTTTTATACCTATCCGAAAGAAAGGAAAGCTGCCGTATGACACCTATGAACAATCGTATATGTTGGAGTATGGTACCGCTACCATTGAAATGCATAAAGATGCGTTAAACGCAGGTCAAAGCGTTCTCCTTCATGACGATTTGCTTGCCACTGGTGGAACGATTGAAGCCGCGACCCATTTGATTGAATTTGCCGGTGGTACCATTTCTGCCTATAGCTTTCTAATCAATCTTAGTTTCTTACATGGCGAAGAAAAACTTCATCGGTATTGTAAAGAATTCGTTGGACTAGCAAAATATTAATCAGAGACCCTACAGATGATCGAAGCAATTAGCGTATCGGAGGTAACGAAGCATATAAAAAACCTTATTGAAGGCGATGCGTTATTGCAAAGTGTTTGGCTTCAAGGGGAGATTTCGAATTACACCTTACACGCCTCGGGCCACCAATATTTCTCATTGAAAGATGAAGGAGCTACGATTAAATGTGTGAAATTTAAGAACTTTGGTTATTCTCCTGCACAACCATTATTTAAAACAGGCGATAAAGTACTGGTGCATGGAAGCATCGATTTATATTTGCCACATGGAAGTTATCAATTACGTGTCACGCAAATTCATTTGCAGGGCATCGGCGATTTATACCAACAATTTGAACGATTAAAAAATAAACTAACCGTCGAGGGCTTATTCGACCCTTTTCATAAAAAACAAATCCCCAAATACCCTCTAACGATAGGTATTATTTCGTCGGCCACCGGCGCCGTGATACAAGACATCATCAATACCGTTGAACGGCGTTTTCCACGGGTGAGATTAATTTTAAGCCCTGCATTGATGCAAGGCGAAACCGCGCCACAATCCATTATTAGTGCTTTAAAGAAGTTGGAAGCAATGAAGGAGGTGGACACTATTATTATTACGCGTGGCGGGGGAAGTATGGAGGATTTATGGTGTTTTAATGACGAAAAGCTCATCCGCGAGATTTACCTTGCAAGGAAACCCATCATTTCAGCTATCGGCCACGAAACCGACTTTACCTTATGTGATTTTGTTGCCGACCTACGCGCTCCCACTCCTACCGCTGCCGCTGAGATGGCGGTACCCGACAGAAATGAATTAAGTTCCAGACTCACAGCACTAAAAAAAAGTAATGATCGATATGTGAAAAGCTACCTAGCCTATGCTATAGAGACTTTGGATGCTTTGAAAATTCGACTTCATAAAAACACGTTGTATGCGATTGAAAATAAAATGCATCAACTGGAAAAGGTTGGTCTTCGTTTGGAAACTTCTAATCCGTTGATGCCTTTGCAGAAAGGCTTTACGCTCACTTTGAAAAATGGAGAACGCATCAAAAGCAGTCATGAACTAAAGAAAAATGAGGAGATAGAAACCCAATTTCTAGATGGGAACATTAAATCAATTATAAAATAACGAAAAATGGCAAAACAAAAAAAAGAAAAATCCTTTGAAGAAAATCTTCAACGCATTGAAGAAATTATTGAAGGCTTGAACTCGATGGATATCCCTTTGCAGCAAGCGATAGAACGTCATACAGAGGCTTGCAAATTAATTAAAGAAAATGAAGGATATTTGCATCAGGCGACACTACAATTGGAAACACTTTTGTAAATTCAATTCATGATGTGCAGCGAAACTTGCTGGAGAAAATTCTAGTATCACGAAATATATTAATTTGTTGCGTTGATGCTTAGCCCTAACTTCTGGCCTTCTTCAATCATTAATTGATAAGCCGCATCGTACGTACTAGGTATGACGCCATCTAAAATAGCCTCACGGATAACTGTTTTAATTATTCCCACTTCCTTGCTTGGAAGCAAATTAAATGCCTTCATTATTTCTTCTCCCGATATGGGTGGCTGCCAGTTACGAATATGATCTTTTGCTTCCACCTCCTTTATTTTCTCGTCTACTAAAAGATAGTTCTCCAGATAACGACGTTTTTTGTTTTCATTTTTGGAAGTTATATCTGCCCTAACGAGCGTCATTAAATCGTCGAGCACCTCCCCTGCATCAAATATTAATCTGCGAATGGCACTATCGGTGATATTTTCTTTGGTAAGAGCAATAGGCCGTAGATGAAGCAACACCAATTTTTCGACATAGCGCATTTTTTCATTCAAAGGTAATTTCATATTCGTAAAAATACGTTTCACCATTTTTGCTCCTTTAAACTCATGCCCGTGAAAGGTCCAGCCATCATTGGTTTCAAATCTTTTAGTGGCCGGCTTTGCGATATCATGCAATATCGCAGCCCAACGAAGCCATAAATCGTTGGTGTACTCACTAATATTATCAAGCACTTCCAGTGTGTGGTAAAAATTATCTTTGTGCCCCTTACCCTCGATGACCTCTACTCCTTTTAAATTACAAAATTCCGGAAATATTAGAGGTAATAAACCAGCTTCGTCTAATAACTTAAAGCCGATGGATGGCTTGGGTGATAAAATTATTTTGTTTAATTCGTCGGCGATACGTTCCTTGGTAATGATTTTTATTCTATCGGCATTGCGTACGATCCCTGAAAATGTTTCGGGTACCATTTGAAATTGCAATTGTGTTGCAAATCGTATGGCACGCATCATTCGTAAGGGGTCATCGCTAAAGGTAATATCAGGGTTTAACGGAGTGCGTATTTGTTTATTTAACAAATCAGTTACACCATCAAAAGGATCGAGCAGCAAGCCAAAATCCATTTTATTTAAAGAAAGCGCGAGGGTGTTAATGGTAAAATCCCTCCGATTTTGATCTTCTGCCAGCGTACCGGCTTCAACAAGTGGGTTTCTACTTTCTGGTGAATACGATTCTTTTCGAGCACCAACCACTTCTATTTCAATATCATCGTATTTTATTTGAGCGGTACCATAGGTTTTAAATACCGTTATATTTTTTTGCTGATTTAAAGCCTTGGCCAAGTTTTGGGCATATAAAATACCATCGCCTACCACTACAATATCAAAGTCTTTTCCATCGCGAAGCAAAAAACGATCGCGAACATAGCCCCCAATTATATAGGCTTGGTAATGCATTTCATGGGCCACCATGGAAGCCTTTTTAAATATGATATGTTCTAAATAATGAGGGTGCACGCGAAGCAAAAATAGGGAAACAATTGTGAAAGCGATTAAAATATAGCGGCTATTAATTCCAGTACCTTATCGCAATATTTTAAATGTACCATCGTCATTCATTTTAATAATGCGTGAAGGAACGCCGGGTATTTTATGTTGCTGAAAATAGGGCACGATATAATCGACCCCCGACTTAATCGATTCAGGGATATCTTTAAATATTTTAGGCGTTGGCTCATCACTAAAATTCGCCGAGGTAGAGAGAATGGGCTTCTTAAACTTACGTATCAACGCACTGCAAAATTTACCTTCTTCATTCCACGGCAGCACCATCCTTATTGCAATGGAGCCATCATTGCTATAAGCCAATTGAGGTAATTTTATTCCCTTAGGAAACACCACCGTAGTAGGATATTGTGCAAATTCAATAATGTCGACCGCGAAATTCGGGAACGAATCAACATACCTTCCAAGCATATCTAATGAACTTGCCAATAGGATAAAACTTTTATCTGCCTTTCTTTTTTTGAGCTCTATTATTTTATTTACGGCATCGGCGTTTGTGGCATCGCAACTTAACCCCCAAATAGTATCGGTAGGGCAAAGCAAAATTTTACCTTGGTTTAAACAGTCTAGCGATTCGGTATCATCAAATCTCATGGTATTGGAAGTGTGTTAATGGAAATAGTGGTGCCGCATTTAAAATGTTTCTGAGGGCATTGGTTAAAACCATGAATCCCGCATGGCTTACAATCTAATGAAATGGGCGACTGAATAACAAGTGCCCCATCTGTTAACGGACCAAAACCAAACTCTGGAACGGTACTGCAAAAGAAAGCCGTGCACGGTGCATCTAATGCACTGCATAAATGTAATGGAGCCGAATCATTTACATAATTCATAGCGGCGTCTTTCATTAAAGCCGCACTTTGCAAAAGGGTTAAATGAGAACATAAGTTCACGATGTTTTGGTGGGTCGATTTAGAAATTATTTCCTTAGCCCAATGGCTTTCATTTGGGGCACCCAATATATACACTTTACATCGTGTTTGATTGCAGAGCGCAACCCATTTATCTATTGGTAATCGCTTGGTAGCCCATACCGAACCGGGTGCAATACAGATGTATTTCTCCGTCTTATATTGCCTCACATTTTCAAAATCAACTTCTACCGGATATATTTTAGGACGTGCAAAATTAGCATCGGTAAGCCAAGAAATGAGCTGTTGATTTCGTTGAACCTCATGTAAGCCATTTCCAATTTCATGCTTAAAACGATGCGTATAAACAATAGAAAAAGGATTGTCATGAAATCCGATCTTGAACTTGGCGCCACTCCAAAATGTTACAAAGCCGGAGCTGCCAAAACGATGTAAATTAATGATATAATCGTAACCCTGTTGACGAACTCTTTTCGTTATCTTAAGCAAATTAGCAAACTTATGATGCTGTTTCTCCCACACCATTAACTCCCGAATTTTCGGATTGTTTTGCAGTACGGCCTCATTGCCTTTACGAATCAAAATATCGATAGCAGCATTCGGAAAATAAGAAACTAGTTTTTCTATAATAGACGTTGCTAATATGACATCGCCCAAGAAAGAGGTTTGAATAACTAAAAATTTCAATGACACGATACGAAGATAAGTGTAAATTATTAATGCCTAATCGTGGCAAAACATCGCATCGAAAATAAAACTTATTTCTTACTCCAAAATAAGGCAACTTTTGAAAAGTTTACGTTCCCTTGAAGAGGAGGGTTTTTCTTTCGAATAACAATTTCAATACTTAGGATATTACTATCTATTTTCTGTATAGCATCCAAAATCCGACGTATCACATCTTCCATGAGATAGCATTCGATACGCATTTCACGTTCAACTATCTGATAAATGGTTTCATAATTTACGGTATTATTTAAGTCGTTGGCGTTGGTGTTTTCAACAAACGCGACTTCAATTTCTACATTAATTATAAACGTATTCTTATTCTTTCTTTCCTCTTCATAGCAGCCAATAGGAGCTAAAATCTCAATCCCTTCGAGTGCAATTGTTTGCTTTACCATAATGATAACAAAAAAATCCTTCTGCCGTAAGGCAGAAGGATTTGTAGTGGTTTATTTAAATCTTTATTTACGAATCAAGGTAACGATTCCTTTATTGGTAAGTATTTCCTTTGGAGCTGCTTTTGTGCTATACTTAAACACGAAATAATATTCCCCGGATGGTAATGGAGCGCCCGTTGTGTTCAAGTTTCCATTCCAGTTGTCATCATCCTTGGTACTTGTAAATAATTTCTGACCCCAACGATTAAATATGGTACACTCATAAAAATCTTCCCCATCAATGGCAATATCAAACAAATCATTTTTACCATCTCCATTAACCGTAAACACATTTGGAATAAGCACGGAGAAATGGTAATCGTTACATACAATCATGGTCGTATCATCTTTACAAAGTAGATCAATACTCAACTTCACGTTATGACAACCCGTGTCGGCAATTCGATACGTATGAGTAGGGTTAATTTCATTGGAGAAGTCACCATCGCCAAAATCCCATGTATATTTCGTTTTAGCGTTCGTGCCGGTTGATTTATTGGTAAATATAAAGGTAGGCTTACCTTTACTTAAACTATCAATATCAAAGGCCGCGTTCGATGTTTGAACATGAATGTTCTTCGATTTTGTGCTTGCACATAAAAAATCTTTTGGTGAGAAGGTAATTGGATAATCGCCAGCAGCAGTATAGGTGTGCGTGGTGGTATATACCGGTTTAAAGAACTGTTCTTTTGCGGTACCATCACCAAAATCAACATTATACTCGGTATATATGGTGGTGTCTTTGGTTACCGTAAACGTAACGATATCGCCAATACAAACGGTATCAGGAGTGGTAAAGTCGGCCAGCGCAAAATCGAGTACGGTAACACATAAGCAGGTATCACAAGTACTTCGCGTACATGGATTAACCTGACCTAAATCGTTGATCACGGTATCTGTAGCATCTGCAATAATACAATACCTACCCGGAGCCGTGTAAATATGTTTTATGGTATTGGCAGGAACCAATGAATACGGATCTTTTTTGATAGGCTTTATCAACACGGTATCTCTTCCATCACCCCAACGTATCTGCACGGTTCGGTAAGTGGTATCGGAGAAGTTTTTGATATGAATAAGCACTTCGAAAGGCAAGCAGCCGGTATCTTTTGTTCCGGCAGCAAATTCAAACTCAGGAGCAGGGCCTTCAATATGTATCTTTTTAATTACCGAGTCTTCGCATCCTTGTTCGGTAAATATCCTTAATTTAATATAATAGTCACCGTTGAAATCATATGAGTGCGCTGGATTTTGCAAGGCAGATGCCAAAGAGCCATCTCCAAAATCCCAATTCCAGCCTACTACTTTATCATATTTAGCCTTCAATGAGGTATCCTGTTCAATCCAACTACTATCTTTAAACAACACAATTTGAGCACAGGCAATGGTTTTTTGAGGTAAAAAGAAAGCGGCGTGTGGTTTGGTAATATGTATGAGATCACGTAGTATTAACGTATCGAAACAACCATTACTATCTTTCCACATAATTCGAATGGTGTAATTTCCTACCGCATTATAGGTATGTTCACGAATGTTTTTAATGGCGGTATCAAATTTAATATACGAGCCTCCATCGCCCCATTTAATAAAATATACTTCCGGTGCACCTGTATTTCCTGCCGGGTTTCTCGTTTTATCATTCCAGTAATCATACGGGTCGTAAGGCAAAGCGGGAGGTGTTTTAGTCCACCAATAACGAATATCAATTTTCGGCTTTACCGTTTCACCGAGACAAAAGGTAGTATCATTAATTCCGAAATCAATTTTATTGCCAACGATCACCAAGCGAGTACCTTCATTGGCTTTGTCGCAAGTGTCGGTATTGGTTACATTAAGGTTTACTACCCATTTTCCATTGGCCGTAAACTTAAATTTCTGACAATGCACTGAATCCCGTTCGAAGGTGTCTCTACTTATAATAACTAGCGTGTAAACGCCACTGATCCATTTATAACAAAAGGTGGAGTCAATGATTTTAGATCGAGGGTATAAGCTAGTCACATCAATTGGTCCGATGGTATCGGATATATAATTGCCAAACGAAACATATTGTTTTACTTTCCAATTCAACCTTTTGTAAACCGGAAGGCGGTAAATGGTATCGGTAAAGGTATAGGCGGTATCGCTGGCTACCGATCTAAAGTTAGGCTTTCCGGGTTGATAAACATAGGCACTCCAGGTAACAGCCAACATATCTTGTTGTGCTGATGCCGCAACCGATGGGCAATACAATTCTTCTTCATTAACACAATATTTTGGTTTCGTACCGTAGTTCGCATTTTGTGTTGCGGCCAGGTTTTTGTATTCAATGGCATTATGATACCAGAACGTATCGCGGCATGCATAACATACCACATCGCCTCCCGGTATAATAAGTAAAGCAGAATCTTTTTGAGTTTTATTGAAGAAATTAATTTTCTTAACCCCATCGATATTCGCATACGCAGGATTGGTAGGAGTATTCGGATGAGCCAGTTTACATGCCGCTTTTTGAACCGCATTACTATATGTACAACGTTCCCAATCGCAGCCTGTCCAATAAATCCAAACGCTATCCTGCAAAGAAATAACAGCACTATCGCAACCATTTTGTACGACTAAACCAATGGTTACTTTACCTGTAGGATCGCATGTTGAAGTATATTGTTTCGTATATTGCTTAGAAAAGGTATGACCTTGTTGACTAAACGGTGGAGCACCAATTTTACCAATGGTAGGAGTTCCCATATACGTGCAACCGTAAGCAGGCACTGGTGGGCCAGCCCAAGGTGGAATAGTAAAACTAGTTTGGGCGGTGAAATTATTAATACCACAAGCCGAGTCGAAGTTCATCCACACAAATTGGTTAGCACAAACGGGCTCCGACTGTTGCCATTTTAATTTAACTTTTCTACCATCATTTCCATCACTCAAACATTTTTGCCCCTCGAAGGTTAAGTCGATAGAGTTTGAGCCAGTAAGTTTGGCTTTTGGTGGTTGCAATGCTAAGGATATAAGGGCGGTATCGCCGCATCCGGTTTTTAAATCGATGAGATAAAGTTTCACTGTATAGCATTTTTCTTTCCCTGGTGTGTACCAATGTTGGGGCAAGGAGTCCATACTGAAATTACAATTTTTCCCAACATTCATCGTATCGGTTATACGATACCCAAACCGATTGACCAGGGTTATTGCATCAATATATTTCGGATTCACCGGATCGCTGTAGGTAGTACATGGCAATGAATTGGCCATATCATCGAAATCCCATAAACGCAATACCGTAGGATGACTAGTCGTATTTGGAGCGATGATCGAATCGGTAATGCCGTCTTTCTTCTTCAAGGCCGAATCGCCTTGGCAATATTTTGACATATTGGTGAAATAAACAGTATCTTTAATATGACATTGGTATCTATTTAAAACACATATTCCTTTAGCCGGACTTTGAATGGTGGCCGACGGTCCCCAAACTTTCACATAGGCACTATCTGTTTTACTACATATTACCGTAGTTCCATTGGGTTGATATACGGTTACTACGATTCGAGCTTTATATACACCGCAAGAAGAAAACGCGTGATCTCTATTCCATACCACCGGATCGCCTGCTTTTTGAGGATACACGTTATCCGGACCGCTATCAGGGTCTCCAAAATTATACGCCGATTTAAAAACGTATGTTGGGTGTATGGGTTGCGGTACTTTAAAATTAAATTTATTATTCTTAAAGCAAGAGCTATCGGAGTCGCCATAGATACCGGTATGCGATACCTGAAAATCGGCTTTGGTGTAAATATTATCCGCTCCTCTTTTCAGTAGATAGGTATTCGTACAATTTAATGAATCGGTAATGGTAAGGGTAACATCAAAAGGACCCATTTTATTTCGATACATGTATTGATGGGTAAGCCAACGAGGATCACCGATACCAAATCCAATATACGGTGGAGTTCCATCACCATAATTCCATATAAACTGCTTTAAAAGCCCTGGACGTGCGTTAAACGCACCCAAGATATTGGTGGAGGTATTGGTAAAGGTAACCGGCGTACTATCGCATTTTATGCTGTAGGCTGAGGTGAAGCTCACATCTAACCTTCCACCTACAATTAAATAATCGGGTCGGGTAACCCGTGTAATACAACCATATTCATCACGTACCTCAACCACTACCGAGTAATAGCGAGGCTTACCATTATTAGGGTCACCCGGGATAAAAGTAACAAAGGAGTGTGTTTTATTACTTAACACGGGAGCTGGGTTTCCGGTTGACTCATCATAGCTGCCATCACCCCAGAGCAGTTTACGATAAACTATTTTTGCCCCACTAGAGCTATACGATGAATCCACGATGTTAAATAAGTTTCCCGATTCGCATTGAGGATTAAATGAGGTAGATTTAAAAACCACCGTTGGCGGAGGATATACTTTAATGGCATCGAGACCGGTGAGGGAGCAGCTAAATGTGGTACCATTGGAACAGGTTACGGTACACTTAACGGTGTAACCGGTTACGTTCACGGTAGTAAAAATATGTACTGCCGAGTTTATGGTGGTGGTTTGTAATGAACCAGCGCCACCGGTACCAAAATCCCAGTCGTATTTTGTAATCACACAGCCTCCCGAAACATTAACGATAAAGGTAGCCGGTGCATCGAGACAAGAGCGACCATCATTCGGACTTTTTACTAAGGTACACGATTGAGCTTGAGCTTGTGAAAAGCCCATAAACAAAACTAGAAAAAACGCCAAAATGCGTACGTAGTTTTTAAGGTAAGAGTGCTTCATAAAATTGGTTTTAAATGATTGTGTAAACATATCTAATTTTCTTCTAATATACAAATTTGTTCTTGGGTTAATATTAACGTATGATGGTTATTATTCCTGCTTTTTGATGTATTTCTTCATCATCCGGTTGACGGTACTTAATGAAAAAGCGGTACGTGCCATTACGGCAATCGTTGCCGAGGTTATTTATTTTACCGTTCCAATAGTTGCTTTGCTGATCTGTTTCGAACACCATATTGCCCGCTGCGTCAACAATTATTATATGCCACTGCTTTAATTCGGCATTGGGTATTTCAAAAACATCATTGAGTCCATCGCCGTTTGGGGTAAACACATCAGGAATGGTAATGGAAAAATAATTTTTATACTTTAGGTTCTTCACATCCGTTATAAACGTGTCGCTGCAACCGGTAATGGTATTTAATGCAATCAGTTTAACATGAAATTCTTTTCGAGAAGATGAAGAGTAGTAATGGTTTATAGCATTATTATTGATGGCGGTTTGTTGATTTCCATCATCAAAAAACCAGAAATACTTCGTTGCAGAGGTAGAAAGATTTTCAAATTCAATGGAAGCATCCTCTAAAACTTTCGATTTAAAATAGGCCTGTGGCTTCTCATCTACCTGCACCGATTCGATGGCTACAACCTCATTATTTACTGTAACTGACACATCATAGATACCGGGCTGAGAAAAGGTATAATAGAGCGTCGAAGTTCCGAATGAGAGAGCAACCTGATGATGATCACCGAAATCGAGTACAGCATTGGCTAGGACGCCCGAAATTTTTATCGTTATCATTTTACTGATACATATTTCTCTGGCAGAAAGTTTTAGCGACAAATCCGTTTTCTTCATCCTGTTTCCAGAGCTGAAACTTCCTGCTGTCTCCGCCTTCGAGTTATATTTGTTGACCGCCGGTGAGGAAGCTTCACTACCCAAATTGTTGATATCGCCTTCCAACCGAGTATTCGGATGATTACCATCAGATGTAGGATTGGATTGAAGCCCATCATTCGTTGGTTTATTTTTCGTTTCAATAGAAGTCTGAGCGGTTGCAGCATTCGTTTGTTCATGAATTGCATCTGCTGGTGAGGTGGGCAATGAAGGAGAAGCGTTTGTTTCTTGTTCTCTATTTTCTTTAGATGCTTGACGGGGTGACGTATTAATGGGTAAAGAAAAGAGATAAACAGTGACTAAAACTACGGTGACGAAGGAAGAAGCCATGAATATTTTCGCCCATGGTTGAACATACCAAGGCCTGATTGCCTTTTCGATGGCAGTCCAGGCATTCAACGGAGGTTGCTCCTCCAAAGAATTTAAAATCTCTTTATATTGTTCATCCAGCATGTTGCTGTTGTATAATTTGTTTTAATAGCGCTCTAGCTCTTGATAACTGCGACTTAGAGGTTGACTCTGAAACATTCAATTGTTCTGCAATCTCGGCATGGGTAAATCCTTCCATCACAAATAAATTAAATACGGTACGATAACCTATGGCTAATTGATGCAGCGCTTTCAGTAAATCGGCCACTTCAATTTTCCCCTCTGCCTCGTTTGGTACGGAAGTAAGAATAGGGGCTGAATCTTCAAATCGCTCTACGAACTTGTTTTTATTTCGTCGAAGCTGTTCTAAAGCAGTATTCACGATAATTCGACGAAGCCATCCTTCAAATGAACCTTCAAAATGAAAGGTCTCTATCTTGGTAAAAACCTTAATAAACCCATCCTGTAGTACATCCTGAGCTTCTTCCCTACTGTTCATATAACGTAAACAGATGGAATACATTTTCCCGCTAAAGGTATCGTATAATAATTTTTGAGAACGATTGTCTTTTTTTATGCATCCCTTAATTAAATGCTCTAACTCCAACAGATGCATGTTTTGAGACATTATTTAGTACTAGATGAACGTGGATGCCAAAAGGTTGCACTAACCAGAAAATTATACCAAAAGAGTTGAATTCGCCTGTATTTCATAATCCATTTGGTTAATGCATAGTC
>CANNQU010000041.1 GCA_947507965.1 Bacteroidota bacterium | reverse complement strand
TTTTTAAGATGAAATACAATAGATCCTTCCTTCGTCTGGATGACAATACAACAGGGTCAATACCTCCATTTTCCCGTCGCTTCATGAGTGAGTTGATGGTTGATGATGAGTGGTAGTTTTTGAGATCCTTCCTTCGTCTGGATGACAATACAACAGGGTCAATACCTCCGTTTTCCCGTCGCTTCATGAGGGTGTTAATGGTTTCTGATTAGTGGTGTTTTTTCGTGTTGGTTTTTGAGATCCTTCCTTCGTCAGGATGACAATACAACAGCGTCAATGCATCCGGTTTTCCGTCGCTTCATGAGGGTGTTAATGGTTGCTGATTAGTGGTGTTTTTTCGTGTTGGTTTTTGAGATCCTTCCTTTGTCAGGATGACACTACAACAGGGTCAATGCATCCGGTTTTTCGTCGCTTCATGAGTGGGTTGATGGTTGATGTTGAGTGGCTTTTATCGTACTTTTTTTGAGATCCTTCCTTTGTCAGGATACAACAGGGTCAATACCTCCATTTTTCAGTCGCTTCATGAGTATGTTGATGGCATCAGATGAACGACATTTATTTGCTTTTTTTTGAGATCCTTCCTTCATCTGGACAATACAACAGGGTGTATTTACTAAAAACATTCCAACCTTCAGGCTTACATTATCCCTAATAATCAGTGTTGTATTGTCATCCTGACGAAGGAAGGATCTCATTCTTAAAGGAAATAACCTTAGCATCAAAATACGTCAATGGTAACTTGTTCTTCGATCAAGTATCTGCGAAGAAAGGGCTTCAGAATAGGAATGACGAAACATCATTGATACGGTCTTTGCGGATCATTTTATTTCCGCCAGCATATCAAATACTGAAATACCCAAAACCCAGTTGGAAATATTTTTTCCTTAGAATTTTGGTTTTATACATTTCTTTATTTAAATTGCAGTCTGATTTTAGTAGCCCTACTTACATAATCATACTATCATGAAAGCAAAATTACTTTTATTGGCACTTTTCTTTAGTGCTTTCCTCGCCCATTCGCAGGATTGGGAGTTGGGTGGCACGCTTGGCCCGATGAATTATCAAGGCGACGTTGCGCAAGCTTCTGTAAACTTAGTTAAAACACGATATAACCTCGGATTATTAGGCAGATACACCTTTAACCCAATATTGGCTATCCGCGCGGAAGTTAACTTCGGCCGAATTTCGGGTGATGATAAGTATGCTTTTATCCCACCAGAAGGTTACGGACACAACAAAAGGAATTTAAATTTCGGATCTAATATTTTCGAGGTAAGTGCCAGTTTTGAGTATAATATTTTTAAATATATCGCAGGCAGTCGTCGTAATCATTTTTCGCCCTTTCTATCGGCTGGCTTTGGCATTTTTCATTTCGACCCTACCACTACGTATAAAGATCAACTCATTCATCTGCAGCCTTTACAAACCGAACTCAACAAGCCGCTCTATTCACTCACACAGGTATGTTTTCCTATTGGCGGTGGCATCAAATGGAATGTAAAGAAAAACTGGACTTTAGGATTTAATTATGCTACTCGATTTACCCTAACCGACTATCTGGACGACGTTTCTCATAACTGGCAAACGAATCCTACTCCGGGCTCCCTTGGCCAAGAATTAACCTACCGGGGCGATGAAACGTCAAATGTGAATTGGCAACAAACCGTTGTGAAAAACAACCAAGATCCGAATAGTAAAACAACCACCAACCGAGGCGATCCTAAAAACAGAGACACCTATATGATTTTTGGTTTTTCTCTAACAAAGACCTTCCGCAAATACTCATGTAACGCATTTTAATACCTATAAAGCATAATAAAAAAGGCTGCCCATTCATGAGGCAGCCTTTTTTATTGTTTAACGATTGCGTTACGTTCTACTAAAAATACAAACATTTCTTTTGGGCCATGAGCTCCAAGCACTAAGGTCTTTTCAATGTCGGAGGTCCGGCTAGGGCCAGTGGTGAGGCTTATAAGGCTGGGCATTGTGCCATTATACTTTGCCCTGATAGACTGCATCGCATCTTTTATTTCCGGAAATAATTGATCGGTATAGGCAATTACAATATGTATCGGAGCATAAACACTAAGCCTTCTGCCACTATTGGTTGCCGAAGTAATAATAACACTACCGGTTCTGGCTATTAGCGCCTCGCATGTGGTAATACCAACCTCCATTTCATGAAGGCGAACGTCACTTGTGAAGTAAGCTACTTCCGTGCTCTTTAAAAGGACATCCAAATTTTCTTCCAAACAAAATATATTTTGGTGTCGAACAAGTAGTGATTTTAAATTGAGTGCCAGCGCCGCTTCATTTTCGTTGTAAACAAATTTCCCATTCACATCAGAGAAAGCCTGAGCGAATTGAACGGCAGGGTCTTCTGTGCTCGAAGAGTAAACATTTGTGTCTAAATCGATATCCGCAAACTTATAATCGGTTTTATAAATTAGTGCCTGACGAATACGTTTTAAAATTTTTTCTTTGGAGGTGGCCTCTTTCATTTTTTACAGATCGATCTTTCTACAAAGATAGATTGATATATGAATGCAAAGAGGTTTTAAAAACATACTTTTACACCATGATTGTTTACAATGTAACTATTAATGTACACGATGAAGTAGCTGAAGAATGGGTGAAGTGGATGAAAGAAATTCATTTGCCACAAGTGATGGCAACCGAAATGTTCGATACGTACGCATTCTATAAATTACTAACCCGACAAGAAGACGAAGAAGGCTCAACCTATGTAATTCAATACCATTGCGATTCTATGGAAAAATACGAGCGCTACAATACCGAGTTTGGCCCTGCCCTAAAGGAGGAAACCAATAAAAAGTTTGCGGGTCATTTTTTTGCTTTCAGAAGCTTGATGGAATTAATTTAGTGCTTTAAAAAGCAGAAGCATCGTGCCCTCTTATTGGATAAAGCCTCCCCTATGATTCATAAACTGAAGCGTATTGAATGGATGGAATACCATTGGAACGAGCCTACAACCCAGCTGTTGAGAGCCATTCGAAGCCACCCATTAGCATGGCATGGCTTACACCTATTTGTTAAAGAAATAACGGTTCCTATGCCTTCGCTTTTTTTAGAATCTGGTCTCCAGATAATGCGGTAAAATAGCCCGCCAGGTAGGCCAATCGTGTTTCCATTCTCTCCCCCAGACGTCGAGCTCATACGTGATTCCCTTGTTATAGAGTGCCCCGGCAAACTTTTTTGATGACTCGGGGTCTTCATAATCTCCACTGCCGGTGACGATATGAATATGGTTGCTTTTCTTGATATTTTCAAGAATGCTTTCATCCATTAAATTCGGTATGTACTGCATCGGAGAATTGAAATATACCTGTTCGTCAAAATATCCTTTCGAATATTCAGCTAGATCGTAAACACCGCTCATCGCAATAACCCCTTGGATTAAATCGGGCCTCTTCAAAAAAAGATTCATACTGTGCAGCGCCCCGAAAGAAGCGCCACTCAATATAATCGGCGTTTCTTCAGAGGTGCTTTTTCGAATAAATGGAACCACCTCATTATATATATAGTCGTTGAACTGGTTATGCCGGATGGCTTTGTGCTCGCCTGCCATAGTGCTATTTAGCCAGCTTTCATTATTAATGCTGTTTATCGAAAACACGTTCACTTTACCACTGTTAATAAAAGGCGCTAATGTTTCAATCATGTGAAAACGCTCATATTCAAGGTAATCGGCAGCAGCCGTAGGCACAAAAAGAAGTGCGAAGCCCGAATGGCCGTAGGTTACTATCGGCATTTCCTTTTGAAGGGAAGGACTATACCATCCATTTAGTTCTCTGTTCATGATATTTTTTTTGTGCTTTTATGGGAAGGCTACAAAGATGTTAATTTATTTTAGAATTCAAGAAAGATAAAAAATTTTGATGGGGATGTTCTATCTATCTATTATTTTTTAATCAATAAATTGATCATGACCGTACTTAGTTTAGATAAATGTATTACTTTACACTTTTTTAAATGAAATAAATGCAGCAGAAACAAATTGCGAGACCAAATATATACGATAGGAAGAAAATCAATAGGCCTCTTTTTATAAACTTATATTGGCTTGCCACTGCTGGTCTGCTTGGGGTTAGCACGGCGAAGGCTCAAACTCCATTTCTGTTAGCACCACAACACCCAACCCAATATGACAGACGATTTATTGTTCCTGAGTTTAAACAAGTTAACCTATTCACGGTAGCAACTTTAATTTGTGTAGATGCTAAATCGAGGTATAGAGAAAAGCAAGCCGGGAATATAGATACCGGAATAAGCGTGGGATTGGGGTTAAACTATGCCAAAGCATTAATAAACAATGAATACTGTGGTTTGTTTATCGGAATTGGCTATGAATTCTTTCCTGCTAAATACCAAAGGGTGAAATGTTTTATAGAATATAAAACACCTTTGTTCTTCAAAAGATATACTCATTTCCCAAAATTTGAGTTTGTTTTCCCGAAATTTGAGTTCCTCTATGGATGGGATTCCATGCATCAAAACTGGACCCATCAACGTTATTATTTTATTAATATCCGATCCAGGTCGGCTAATTTTAATTATGGCATTCAATTCCCCACCGAATTTCATAGAGCCTCTCATGTATTTGAGCTTTCGTATAATTTATATCCAAAAAAATGGTGAAAAAACTATCCCTTATCTTCTTTCTTATTTTAACGATGCAATCCATGGCGCAACGGTTAAGCAGTGGGATTCATTTGAGCACCAACATTTATGAAATTTTAAATCGCAGTGAGTACTACCTCTTTCCTGACCCTCAAAACACCTATAATGTTTACTATGGGCCAAAACGAAACAGGTTTAGAGGGGGAGGTTTCTCTCCGGGAGGCTATCTGCAGCTCGACTATAAGGCATTTATTAGTGGCTTGGAAGTTAATATGATAAATAGAACCTACTTTTTAAAATGTTACTATATGATAGACCCTTCTTTAGGCGATAGAGGACTGGAATTTAAAGTAACCCAACAAAACACAGAGATTAACTTGTTCTCAGGGCTTAAACTATTGAAAAAAAATCGTAACGTGATTTTGTATGCTGGCTTTATTTATACCATCGTAAATAGTAATACGGAAGTAGGAAGAGACAATGAGAATAGTAATATTTTGGGTAGGCTATTTTTAGGGTATAATGAAATGTATCAAGTGATGTATAACGATATGAATTTTTGGCGATGGATGGGTGGTGTTGGTTATACCTGGAAAAACAGTATGCTTTCCGTTCGATATGATTATCGAATCAATTCCGAAAGAGTAAAATTAATAAATGAAATTAGTAGCATCAATCTTCATTATAATTTAACGTTAAATTTCCAAAAACTAAAAAAAGGTCATTTTATATTTCAAAAATGAAGAAATTACTCGTTGTTCTGCTAGCGACTATCATTTTTAGCAATTGTAAAAAACACACGCAACCCTTGCGTATGGCTCTGATCGGTGTGCCCACTGCCTTTGTTCTTACTACGCGATATATCTCCCATAGCGATTCCACCTTAAGTGTAGAAATGAAAATAGGCGTGTTTACAAGCCGCGACCGCGAGGTTACGAACCTCAACGATAGCGCATTTCATGCATGGCCGGCGAGTACCTTTGGTATTACCATTAATAATATCGAACAACAACAAGCATCAACGACGAACTCTTTTTCTACTATTTTAGCATTCGATCAGTCGGCATCATACTCCGAGTACGATCCATTAAACCAGCGTTTGAGAGCCGTTAATAAAGTGCTACTGGACATGGAAAGTCAACCAAAGAATGAATTTGGATTAGCCTATTTTAATCGATCCGACCGGTTCGAAAATGATTTAGAAATTCGAACCCGTGACGGAGGAAACCCTTTTAATATATCGCGTGAAAGCCTATTGAAATGGCAATTTTGGATGCCTGACTATGAGAAGGGAACAGCCAATATGTATGATGCCATCTCGTTGCTCATCGATACGGTATCAACCTATGCCAGTAATAACAACACGTCGATTACCATTTTTATGCATGCTATAGACGATCGATTAGGCGCTACCTATAAAACAATTACGAGTAAGGCCATCGCGAAAGGGGTTAAAATTAATATCATCTCGCTCGATCCTATCCATAAGGAACTGGCTGAAATATGCAGCCGCACCGGTGGCTTCCTGCATCTTATCGATCGTCGAACAATAGGAGAGGTAATGGATAAAGGAGTGCCTGCCATAACAAGCATCATCAAGGCGGTAAGTGGCAACTTAAATGTTTATACGATTCATTTTACCGTGAAACGAAGTTCTGGTATATTTTCAAGCGGCTACTCTGTCAACGATTACCTACTTCTGCAAGAACATGATGCCGATGGCCAGGAGCGAATTTACAACCCTTTAGGTTTTTATGTTAAAATTCCATGAGAAGAATTCTGTTAATCGTTTTTTTATTGCTCTTCCGTATGGCGGCCTTATGGGCTCAAAAGGCAGAGCTGGCCATACAACGCGGACACTCGAATACCATTCGAATGATTTCCTATTCGCCATCGGGCGACATGCTAGCCAGCTTTGGCGATGATAAACAACTTGTTATTTGGGACGTTAGAAAAGGAAAAGAGATTCAATCGATTTCTTTAGAGCAAAACACCATCGATCAAATTGGGTTTAGTGCCAATAATGAATATGTTTTTATTCATAATCGTGGCACGTATAGATATTATAATATCGCGCACTCCATTTTTGAAAAATCACCAGAAGAGAAAATCGTGTCACGTAATCCGAATCAATTTATAGCCTCAAACCAATCGTTTGAGGTGGTGATTAAAAATGCGAAACTTTACAAAAAGAAACCCAATGAGAAGAAAAAAGACTTCCAGCGGTCAGCAGAATATTTTGATGAATATTTTACCGCTGTCGATGTATCGGTATCGAATAACCTAATCATTGCCGGCAATGATGATGGTAAAGTTTATTTGTTTAAGCTCTCCAACGGGGCCAAAGTAACCGACGCTTCCGGCCATAAAAAAAGAACCTTAGTGGGCCATCTTTCTAATATCACGGATCTATGCTTTAGCCCCGACCAAAACTATTTTGCTTCGGCAAGCGCCGATCGCTCCATTATTATTTGGAATACGAAGACACTTCGAATAGAAAAACGGCTCTATACCCAATCTTTTCGAAACTATGCATTAGCCTTTAGCGACGACGGCCATAAATTAGCCGTTGGAAATGAAATTGGACAAGTGAAGCTCATCGACTTATCAACCACCAATATTGCGCTTACCAACTATACCTTGCATCTACATCCGGTGAGTAAAATACAATTCGATGGAAACCATATGCTGGTTACTTCTGGATATGATAATACCGTGCGTATCACCGATTTAAATACAGGAAAATCATCGTTTGTATTCCATTATCTTAAAGGCCTCACGATACCTAATTTAATCAATGGCTTCTTCGAAAAAGGCTTAAAGTACTATCGTAACCCATACAGCAAAATTACGAGCTTCGACCAATCAAAAAATGGCCAATACCTTGCTTATTCAGGGGTTACAAAAAGCCGAAACTATCCCATCCTTCGAGTAGTAGATTTACATTCAAAAAAAGAAGTACGGATCGTAAAACAGTTCAAACCAATTCAGTCAATTAAATTTAGCAGCGACAGCACTTTTGTTGCCTGCGACGGAAGTGATTCCATTAGTGTTTGGACCATTACGAGTGATAAAATCATTTATAATACCATTGTTTTCCCAACGATTATAACCGACGTTGAGATAATCGATGCTCGATTTCTCTTGCTCAGAAACAGTACTTCTTTTTCCATTTACGACGTTCAAAATTCGGGCACTGTAGCAACGATTCCATTAACGAGTACGTGCTATTCTTTTGCAGCCGAACGAGGGCTGCTACTGGTTGCAGATGAAGGCTACCTGATTCATTTATTCGACTTGCGCCAGCATTCATTTCATGAAACAAATGTGTTTCACGGCCATCGCGATGAAATACGATGTATTACTTTTCATCCCAGTAAAAATTTATTCGGATCGACCGGCTTTGATGCTTCCATAAAATTATGGGACCTTGTTACCGGACATCTTCTTGTTTCCATTGTACCTATTGGTAAAGACGATCGTATTGTACTTACCGATGAAAATAAATATCTCATCTCAAAAAAGAACCTGAATTCGGTTGGCTTCAAAGTAGGTAGCTCGTTTTTCCTTGCTGAACAATTTGATATGGAATATAATCGACCCGACATCGTACTTGAACGACTTGGGTTTACGGAGCAGAAAACACTTGATATATATAAGAATGCCTACATCAAACGTTCGAAACGAATGAATTATACTCCTGGCGATACACTGCTTGCAGTACCAAAGATAAACATCCTAAATGCGGATCATATTCCTTTTGTAACAAAAGATGGTAAAGTAGCCATCGCATTTAGAGCTACCGATGAAAGGATATTACTAAAACAACTTCAAATAGAGGTTAATAGCGTTCCTATCTATGGCACCCAAGGCATCGATTTAACCACTCGGCATACGTTTTCAATCGACACCATGTTAAACATACAACTTTCGCCCGGTAATAATAAGATTGCGTTGTCGTGCTTTAATAAACAAGGCATTCAAAGTTATCGTGAAAGTTTTGAAACCGAGTATATTGGTGTACCCTCAAAAAGTAAAATGTATTTTATAGGAATTGGAGTCACGCATTATCTCGACACCAATCTCAATTTAAAGTATGCGGCAAAAGACGTTTTCGATTTGGCAGCAGCAATACGAAAACAATATCCAGATGCGAGAATCATCCTACTTACCGATTCGGAAGCTACACGTGAGCATATCATAAAGCTAAAAGAACAGCTCTTACTGACGAACATTGACGACAAAGTTATTATCTCGTTAAGCGGGCATGGAGTTTTAGGGGATAAGCTTGACTTTTATTATGCTACTTACGACATCGATTTTAGGCATCCTGAAACACGTGGATTGTTGTATGATGATTTGGAAGGCTTACTGGATGGAATACCGGCTAGGAATAAGTTACTCTTAGTTGATGCTTGCCATAGTGGGGAAATAGATAAAACTTCGGATATTATAGTCAATGAAAAGTCGGCAACAACCGTCGTGGCCAATGGCACGGCTAATATACCACGAGGAGCCGAGCTGCTTATGGATAGTAATAGCATTGGAATGCAAAATAGTTTTGAATTGATGAAAGAAGTTTTTGCCGACATTAGCAATAGCAATGGAGCGGTAGTAATAAGTGCCGCAGGTGGATTGGAATATGCGCTGGAAAGCAACCGCTGGAATAATGGCGTTTTTACGTACGCCGTTTTACAAGCATTACAAAGTGGCAAAGCCGATATCAACAAAGATCATAAGACAACCATCTCTGAGTTGAAAAATTATGTGAGCGAAAATGTACAACAGCTCACCGGTGGCCGTCAGAAGCCAACTTCCCGTAGAGAAAATTTCGACTCCGATTGGATTTTATGGTAAGTGGATACTTCGATATGCAATCGCGGCACAAGTTGAATTGGTGAAAAACCAGTATTGGCTGTAAAAAGAAATTAGTATGATAGATCAATCCATTGATATAGCGGATCATCAATCCTATCCTTACCACCTCACTTTATTTTAAGTCCGAATAAACAAAAGAACTGCCGGGTAAGCGATATATCCAGAAAGCCATTATTTTTAGCCTTAATTCCATCTTTAATATCGCCATAATTGGAGTAGTAAAAACTTGAAATCCTATCGATTAGTAAATCGTCCTTAATGAGCCATATCGCTTCGTAGGAACCACCATTGGTGGCTTCCTGATTGGTTTGATAATAGTCATAGTCCGACCATTTTCTGGTTTTGCGAATAAAGGGAAATATCGGGTTAACGAATGTTATTCCATTATGGTCAGAAATGATATATTTACATTGTGAGATGAAAAATAAAACCAACAATGCTTGAAATCCAAGAGAGAAGAACATCACGATTCGGGTGTATTCATTATGCCAGCTCTCCATCGAAAAAGGATTAATATTTATTCGTGGAAACATATATGGGAGAATAAACCCCGATAAAATCACCAAGAATAGAAGATATCCAAATCCTCCAAGGGTACTATATTTTGATTTTATTTTCATGGAAACTCGTGTCATTTAAATGGGTTTTAGAAGCATCTCTTCCAGCATTCAAAGTTATGCAAACAAACGAATAGACAGGATACTTTTCCTATTTAATGCCCTCTTGTTATCGTCCTTTAATCGATTACGCCCTCCATCTACCGGCCCAATAAATAGCCTTATTTCTTTCTAAAATTATCGGCAAAAATCAGGGAGGGGTTTTGCGCTACAAACTTGGCTTCATTGGCATGAACGATATCAATAATTTTATAGTTTATTTCTTGCCTCACCGAGGCTAGGATATCGAAGTCATCGGTATTTGCAAAATAGATGACATCGATCCCTAAGTAATTATTTTGCAATTCGGCAAACGTCACCAGATAGTTCTTTTCTATTCGTTCATTGGTATGCAATTCCTTTTTAATATCCTCTATTATATTTTTTATTTGTTGCGCATTTGCATCATAGGTAAGGCAAAGTGTAAAACGTATACGCCTGATTTCCGCTCGCGAAAGATTGTTGAGAGCGCTATCAACTAATTTTTTATTCGGAACAGATAGCAGTGTTTTATCCATCGTTCGAATTCTGGTGCTTCGAAATCCTACCTGTTCAACGACGCCTTTGATCTCCGAAGTTTCCACTAAATCGCCAACCGTAAAAGGTTTATCACTAAAAATAATGATACTTCCAATTAAATTTGCAATGGTTTCTTGAGCCGCTAACGCAATAGCCAATCCTCCAATTCCCAAGCCGGCAATAACACCGGCAGCATCTTCGTGAAACACTTTTTTCAGCACAATAAAAAAGCTTACCAGAATGATGGCAATCTTGGATAAATCTTTTAAAAACAAAACCATCTGCGGATCCACCCGATTAAAATGACGGGTACGTATTTTAAATACATAACCAATAAAATCGGCTATACGCATCACCGTCCAGGTAAGCGTTACGATCATATATATCTTGAATGCATCGATAATATAGGGCCCAAACTCATACTGCCGATTCATCAATTTTAAATCGGATGAGAGCTTTAATATATGATAAACGCCCACGATGACGAATCCCATAAAGAAGAATTCGGCCGGCTTACGAATTAAAACGATAAATTGTTTGGCATGCAGGTTTTTGGAATATTTCTTAAAGAACGTGTAAAGCAGAGCACTTAATAGCTTAGCCCCATAACGTTTTAAAACTAAACCCAGAAAAAGTAGTGCCGCAGCACATACATAAATCCAGAATGGATAATCTAAAAGATAGTGAAAGAAATCTTGTAACATAAGTGAAATCGAAAGCACAAAGGTATTGCAAAAATCATTTTTAAAGGTAGGAAGTTTAGTCTATTTTCGTTTCACCAATTAATACATCACCTATCCATGATTTCTGATACGCCATTATTAAAACCATCTTATTCCTATAAAAAAAAGTATCCCATTTCATTCATCCATAAATTAGTTTAATTGCATCACTTCACCCTATGCGTCACTATCTTTTCATATTACTATCCTTATTCTTTGCATCGGCATTCTCGCAAGATTCCGTGGTACTGCAAGCCTTAAAATTTAGAAGTATTGGCCCCTACCGAGGTGGGCGAAGCACCGCCGTGTGTGGAGACTTGAAAAACAAACAACTTTTCTACTTTGGCAGCACCGGTGGAGGGGTATGGAAAACAAAAGATGGTGGAAATAACTGGAGCAATATCAGTGATCGTTTTTTCGGTGGCAGTATTGGCAGTATTGCTATTGCGCCGAGTGATGAAAAAATAATCTATGTAGGCACCGGAGAAAATTCTCTTCGTGGCAATGTAAGTGAAGGCAATGGCATGTGGAAAAGCGAAGATGGTGGCAAATCGTGGCGTAATATTGGGTTAACCGATTCGCGGCATATAACCAGAGTTAGAATTCACCCTAAAAATCCTGACATCGTTTATGTGAGCTGCTTGGGGCATTTATTTGGCCCTAATGAGGAACGTGGCGTTTACAAAACAATAGATGGAGGTAAAACATGGAAGCGAATTTTATTTGCCAATTCGTACGCAGGAGCGATTGATTTAATTTTAGATCCAATGAATCCAATGATACTCTATGCAAGCACCTGGCGAGTACAACGCACGCCATATAGCTTAGAGAGCGGTGGCGAGGGGAGCGCCTTATGGAAAAGCAACGATGGAGGGATTTCATGGAAGAATATTTCCCGAAACAAAGGGCTACCGATCGACACCTTAGGAATAATTGGCATTGCGCTTAGTGGAAATAACAGTGATCGAATTTATGCCCTCATCGAAAGTGCCACCGGTGGCTTATTTAAAAGCGATGATGCCGGCGAAACATGGACAAAACAAAGTGATGAAAACAAGATACGCCAACGTGCTTGGTACTTCAGTAAAATTACAGCTGACCCAAAGAATGAAAATATTATTTATGTATGTAATGTAGCGTTCTATAGAAGTATCGATGGAGGGAAATCCTTTACTAATGTAAACACCCCTCATGGTGACCACCATGATTTCTGGATTGACGAAAACGACCCACAACGCATGATCATTGCCGATGATGGAGGAGCACAAACGAGTTTTGATGGAGGTAAAAACTGGAGTACTTACCACAATCAACCAACAGCACAATTTTATAGAATTACTACCGATACGCATTTCCCTTTTAGAATCTATGGCGCTCAACAAGATAATTCCACGATTCGAATTGCAAGCAGAACTTATGGTGGAAACATTTCACAAAATGACTGGGAAAGCACGGCTGGGTTTGAAAGTGGTTGGTTAGCTCCCGACCCACTCAATGATGATATTGTGTATGGTGGCAATTACCTTGGATTTATCTCTAGGCTCAATCATCGTACCGGCGAAAGCCGAGTGGTAAGCGTGTACCCCAATAGCAGTGTTGGATGGGGTGCCGACTCCTTAAAATATCGATTTCAATGGAATTTTCCCATCTTCTTCTCACCCCATCATAAGAAGAGACTCTATGCCGCCGGAAACGTATTGTTTAAAACGGATAACGAAGGACAGAGCTGGGAAGCGATAAGCCCCGACTTAACACGTAACGACAAAAGCAAACAAAAAGCAAGCGGAGGTATCATCACCAAAGACAATACCAGTGTGGAGTATTATTGTACCATCTTCTCGGCTTTTGAAAGCAAATTGGAGCCCGAATTATTATGGTGTGGAAGTGATGATGGTTTGGTACACATGAGTAAAAATGCTGGCAGCTCTTGGAGCAACGTAACCCCAAAAAATATGCCCGAATGGATGCTCGTTAACAGCTTAGAAGAAGACCCTTTTGTTAAAGGTAGTTGTATCATTGCAGGTACAAAATACAAAGCCAACGACCAAACACCATATATCTACAGTACCCGCGACTATGGCCTTACATGGAAATTAGTAACCGCAGGTATCGCAAAAAACGACTTTGTTCGGGTGGTTCGATGCGATGAAAAGGTTCAAGGGTTATGGTATTGTGGTACCGAAAATGGGATGTATTTAACCCGAGATGGCGGTTTACGTTGGGAGAAATTTCAAAACAACCTACCCATTGTGCCCATTACCGATATGTGTATCAAAGACAATATGCTACTTATCGCAACGCAAGGAAGAAGCTTCTGGACACTCGATGAATTAAATGTTCTACAGCAAACCATAAAAAACAAGATCACGAACAACAGTTCGTATTTATTTACGCCTCAAACCACCTATCGAATGAATGGATATCAGGGCAAGCAAGCCAACACCGGCGATAATCCACCGAATGGCCTCATCCTTCATTTCTATCTCAAACAAAAAAGAGATGGCTTAAATAATAAAATTATCATCGTCGATAAAGAACATAACACCGTAAAAACATTTTCTACAACGCCAAAGAAGGACGAAGAACTACTGACCCTAGATTCGGGACTCAATACCTTAGTTTGGGATATGAACTATGAAGGTGGCGTTAGTGTTGATGGAATGATTTTATGGAATGGAACCCCCGGAGGCCCTAAATTATCACCTGGAAATTATACAGCCATTTTAACCAACGCCATCGATAGCAGCATCGTTGAAATTGAAATTAAACCCGACCCCAATTACAATACAAGCATTGCCGATATTGAAGCTCAGACCATTTTCTTATTGCAAGTGCGCGATCAATTTAATAAAGTACAAAACGCAGTAAAGCAGATTCGTGAAATTAGAAACCAACTCAATACCCTAACGGCCAAGCTTGGCTCCGATTGCCCAAAAACACTGAAAGACACCGCGGCCTATATCAACACAAAAATCAGTGCTATCGAAGGGGAGCTGTATCAAACAAAGTCAAAAGCATTTCAGGATGTTCTAAACTATCCGATTAAACTAAACGATAAATTATCCTTCGTTTACGAAGCAGCCTCTGCCGGTGTAGCTAGGCCTAGCCAACAAGTACAAGACGTATTTAGTGAGCTGTCGAAAAAATCGAATACGTATTTATCACAACTAAAACGAATCATCGATACCGACCTGAAAATGTTTAACGATTTAGCACGGGAGGCACAAGTACCGGTTATTTTATTGGATAAAGAGTAGTACCTCGTTAATAAACCGGCAGGGCAAATCGCAGGCTAATTAATACCATTACATCCTATGCTTTCTGGTTTTTCTGGTTCAGCATACCGGAGTCAAAAGACACACTGTTTATTTTTAGATGGGTCATTGCTTCTATACTTTCATTGAGCAGCACAAATCGCTCCTCCTCAACCGTGGCAGGTGATGGAACCTTAATCAGCATTACCCTCTTTTTGTTTTTAAGTATCAGCCGATAATACGCACCCGACACCTCTGGACTATTAAATATTTCCAACTCCACACGTTCAATCTCATTGTACAAAAACGAACGTTTTCTTTTTCCGATGAATCGCAACGAATAAATTTCTACCGACGACAACTTAAATGAAATTTCAACACCCGTATTCGCATTGATAACAATGATCGTAGTAAAAGCTAGAAATACGGCGCCCGCTGTAACAAATCCGAAGATGGAAACTTCATTTGAGTCTAACGCAAAAAAAACAATAATTACAATTAAAATCGGGAGTACGCGAGATGCAATAATACTTAGAAGTCGATCTTTAAATGATAACCGCAAATGCAAAAGTGCATCGTCTTTATCAATAACTTGATAGGGTTCGTAGATATTCATTTTTTTTAAAAGCTCGGTTAGGCCCACAAAATCAAAATTCTTTTTAGCTTAAGCGAATACAATACTAAAACTAAATATCTAAATATTTTAATTTATTTAAGCACGTCTTCCATTTTAATCCCTTGTAAATCATCTATAATTTTTACTTACCTATTATTACTTTCAGAAACAAGTGGTATATTTGTATGGTAGTATCTACGATGCAAAATCGATTCATATATTTGTTCTATGCTCTACTTTTGAATGTCACCTCCTTGGTTGGGCAATCGGAGATTAGTGCTCAAAATAAAACACACTTTTTTTGCATCGCACCTTCTATTCAAACCAATGGATTTGGAATAAATTTTAAATGGGGTCATGCCTCTCCTGCCACAAAAACGAATTTCTACTCGTTCGCCATCGATAAAATAAGGCACCAAAAAGAGTTCAGATATATTGGAAATGGCCGATATAATGGTTTCGTTTATGGTCGAAAAAATGTAGCCATACCCATGAAATTTGGCTTTGGCAAAGCTACAATCTTAGGCGTAAGAAACAGTAAAAACGACGTAGGGGTATCATGGGCATACCATATAGGGGCCAGCATTGCTATGCTTAAACCTGTTTATTTGTATGTAGAGGAAAACCCAGGATCGCTCATTCGCAATGAAAAGCTCGTAAAATATACAGGAGAAAATACCCTGGACCTGGAAAATATTATCGGAGGAGCTCCTTTTTTTGTCGGGCTTCATCAGATGAAGTTCGTGCCGGGGGCTTATGGTAAATTAGCCATGATTTTTAATTGGGGGAAATATTATACTGATTACCACTCGTTGGAAATTGGCTTTTTAACCGAGATTTATGCTAAAGAGTTGCCTTTGATGGCTAGCACCCAAAATAGTTTTATATACCCCTCCTTTTATTTAAATTGGAATTTGGGGAAGTATTGGTAAGTTGATTTTTTTTCACCTAGTTAAATGACGGAGCATATAGAAATTACAGAACGGATAAAAAAACCATCGTGGTTAAAAGTGAAGCTTCCTGTTGGCGAAAGTTATGCCAACGTAAGGAAACTGGTTGACACACACAAACTACACACCATTTGTGAAAGTGGAAACTGCCCTAATATGGGCGAATGCTGGGGTGCAGGCACCGCCACCTTTATGATTTTGGGGAATGTATGTACCCGTAGCTGCTCTTTTTGTGCAGTTGCTACCGGCAAACCCAATGAATATGACCTCGACGAACCTCATCGTGTAGCCGAGGCCATAAAATTAATGAAGGTAAAACACGCGGTAATCACTTCTGTGAACCGTGATGAACTGAAGGATAAAGGGGCAACCGTTTGGGCAAATACCATACGGCAAGTGAAGTTACTCAACCCCACCACGACGATGGAAACATTGATACCGGATTTCAAAGCTCACTGGGATTTGCTTTACCAGGTAGTACGAGAAAAACCAGAGGTCATCTCGCATAATATGGAAACGGTGAAAAGACTGTACCGTTTGGTACGTCCTCAAGCGAAATATGAACGAAGCCTCGAACAGATAAAAAGAACCAAAGACGACGGCCATCGAACCAAAAGTGGTATCATGTTGGGCCTGGGGGAAACCGCCACCGAAGTATTTCAGGCAATGGATGATTTAGCTGCTCATGGCTGCGACGTGCTTACCTTAGGGCAATATTTGCAACCCACCAAAATGCACGTCAGCGTGAAGGAATTTGTGCACCCTGATACTTTTGCAGCCTATCAGCAAGAAGGAATTAATCGGGGTATAAAGTTCGTTGAATCGGGTCCATTAGTTCGCTCTTCCTATCATGCGGAAAGACATTTATAATTGTCAGTTTTTTTTATTTATTTGCATTACTTATTAAAGCAACCCATTGCACTAATTTTTCGACTTACCAAAAATATATCTATAGATCATGAAGTTTAAACTTTTCAGTAACATTGGCTTAACCTTTGGTGCCGTATTACTTACGTTATTAGCGACTACAACAATAACTAAAAAACATTTTTTTGCAACGCATGCAATAAAAGCACCATTCGAACAAGAGGGCGCTGGTGGATATATCTCTTGGCGAAATCAAGTGGTATCCAATCAAATTACAGGTACGGTTGACCCCGTTGCCGTTGCTCGTATTAACAGAGAAATTGATGCCCAAGCTACGTTAAACAAAACCAATGCTGGTATGGAGTGGACAGAAATTGGACCTGACAACGTGGGTGGCAGAACACGAAGTGTACTCGTGGATCGTAATGATAGCAAGATTGTGTTCGCCGGGGCGGTAGCAGGAGGCATTTGGAAATCAACGACTTCTGGATCTTCATGGACCAGAGTTAACGATCAAATGTCGAGTCTTAACATCTGTTGTTTGGCTCAAACGGCCAATGGAGATATTTATGCTGGTACCGGCGAAACTTCGTTCGGCAATAGTACCGCTGGAAGCACCTATGGTAGCCCTAGTTTTGATGGAACAGGAATTTTCAAGTCAACCAACGGAGGTAGCACATTTACCCTTCTACCCTCCACCGATGCCACCATTTCAGGAAAATCTTTCTGGGCGAATACCAATGATATGGTTGCCGACCCTACCAATGCAAACAAATTATATGCTGGCAATACCAACGGACTATACTTCACGGTTGATGGTGGATTAACCTGGACCAAAGCAACCACCGTTCCTTCAACCAGTGGAAATTGTATTGAGCTGGATATTAGTAAAGATGGTGATGTCATTGCTGCCGTTATTGGCGTGTCAATTTATATATCCATTGATGGGGGCGCTGTTTTTAATCGCTTAACTCCTGCAAGTGGACCTACCGGTGAATGGGGTGGCACACAAGCACGTATCTCTTTGGCTATTGCTCGAAGCAATAGCAATTATATTTACGCTATGGCCGCTGCCAATGGTAGTAATAAATTGTTATCTATCGTTCAATCAAAAGACAAAGGACAACATTGGACAAGAATTGTAACCGGCTCAACGCCTTATGTTGATATTTTAAGTAATCCAGCCTTAGGCCAAGGATGGTGGAATAATGTTACCGCTGTAGATCCTGACGATGCAGAACATGCCTATTTTGGTGGCATCGATATCTGGGATTGGACACCGGCTTTAGGAATCAACCCCATTTCTTCAACAGGGTTTCCTACAACTTCTACCAAATACGTTCATGCCGATAACCATGCCATTGTATGGGATACAAAAACAACCCCGGCAACCATGTATATTGGTAACGATGGAGGAGTTTTCAAGTCGCTTGATAAAGGTAAAAACTTTTTCTCTTCCAATCACGGATATAATGTAACTCAGTTTTATGCCGTTTCGGCAGCGTTTATTAACGATGGCGTAAGAAGCACTTGGGCTGTTGGTGGTGGTGCCCAAGACAATGGCTCATGGGTTATCGATGGACTTGGAAATACACCGTTAAGTGGCGTAAAAACAAAGGGAGGTGACGGGTTTTATGCCGAGCTATCGCAAAAGCTACCGGGGTATTGTATTTTCTCCTATACCGAATCTGACCTAGCCTCATATAATAAATTTACATCTCGAGACAACGACTTTTCACAAACCTACGATCAAACCTTTTTTAACAAACGAATTGCTGCTTATTGCAAAGATTCGGGTTCCTTTAACACCCCTTTTATGTTGTGGGAAACCACCACTAGCGACAGTAATTCATTATTCCTCTTTGCCGCAGAAGGGGCAGCTTGGATCGCTAAAAACGTTTATGCCGACCTAAGCGTAGTTCCAACTTGGTACCGAGTTGCGAATATTACAGGACGAGGCACTTGCATCGACATCTCCAGAGACGGAAATACAGCAATGATAGGAACCACCTCAGGATTAATTTATAAAGTGGATAGTATTCTTACCAAAGGAATATTCGATTCGGCAAATGGACTGCTCACGAATGTCAATGTATCCATCGTGGCGAATTACCCCGGACGTTACATAAATGGAGTATCATTTAGCAAAACGGATAAAAACAAAGCAATTATTACGTTAGGGAACTATGGTAATAATGATTATGTATATTATTCAACCAACTTCAACACCGCAAGTCCTACATTCGCTACCATTCAAGGCAATCTGCCCAAAATACCGGTATATGATGCAGAAATACTATGGGATGACCCGAATACTTTAGTACTGGCAACAGAACGTGGGATGTTTGTAAGTAAAAATTTAAGTGCCGCAACACCAACTTACGCTGCCGAAAACTCAGGTATGGCCAATGTTCCGGTGTTTCAACTTCGCCAATACAAATACAATAATTGGCCAGGATCACGCCTGTATATTGCCACTCATGGCAGAGGATTCTATGTAAGCACCACCTACGCGCACACCGGAGTGAATGCTATGGCAGAGAAAGGGCAAACACTTCGCGTTTATCCAAACCCGGCAAAAAACACAACAACCGTTTCTTTTACTTCGAAGCACACGGCTATTGCAAATATTTCTATTTATAACTTGCAGGGGCAGTTAATTCGTAATGAAAAAATGGAAACGACCAGTGGAAAAAATAATTACGGTTTCTATGTGGATGATTTAAAAAATGGTCATTATCTCGTCGTTGTAACCCACGATGGCATCAAGGAAACGCAGAAGCTGGTTGTGATAAAATAGTTTTTTCATGCACTAATACATCGTTACCCTTCTTGTTGTTCTTATCTGAATATTGAAAAACAATTCATGGCATGAAATAATGAGATTCCTATTGTTTCTTCTTTTTTTCCTTCTGAGAATCCAACAATTTGCTGCGATTCCATTTTTCGACTTTACTGCAGATAAACGCTGTTTAGGCGATAGTACAGTATTTACCGATTTAAGCTGCTGTAATATTGATATATGGGAATGGGATTTTGGCGACCCTGCCTCCGGTGCTGCAAACCATGCTTATGCTAAATTAGTGAAACATAAGTACGCGAGTACCGGAACCTATACGGTAACGCTTCGATTAGGATCCGGAGTAATAACCGATACCATTGTACGGCAAGTGGTGATTTGTATTCCGCAGAAACCAATACTTTCATTTCATGATACCACCATCTGCAATGGAAATAGCGTTTACCTTTATTCCATCAATACATTTTCGAAATATTACTGGAACACCGGCGACACCTTGAGAGGATTGAGCATTAAAAATCAAGGCACCTTTATATTATGCGGCACCAACTGTGATAGCAGTTGCTTGGTTTGCGATACCGCCAGGATTATCGTATTAAACAAGCCCATTGCCTACCTCAGTAAATTTTCGAGTTCTTGTCTTGCCGATAGCTTTGAGCTCAACGCCCATAACTCCGGCTTTCGATTCGTATGGAGCAATGGCGATACCACCCAGAAAACGTGGATAAAGCAGGATGGCTGGTACTCAGTGAAAATTTACAACGCGAACTGTTTTATCTTCGATAGCACCTATTTCGCTTTCGCAAAGAGACTGTTGATTGAATTCAAAACAGACACCATCGCATGCCAGGGAGACACCATACTTCTGAACCCAGGGTGGGGCTTCACACAAGTGTGGTGGAACAATACAGATACCAATCACATGCTAAAAGTTTATGCAAGCGGAATTTACCCGCTGAAAATTTATTATCTTGGTTGTTATATTGACACGTTTGCGAAGGTTACTTTTATTAATACAGCCGCCATTAATTTACCAGCCGACACCACCCTTTGTGAAGGCGATACGTTAACCATTACACCCGCCATATCAACCACCCAATATTGGTGGAGCAATGGCGACACCACAAAGTCCACCAAGATTTATACCTCCGGAAAAACATGGTTGAGAGCTAGTTTCAATGGTTGTAACCAATCAGATACCATCGTGGTAACCATCATTGCAAAACCGAAGACCAACAGCATAGCCAAGGTATATACATGTGATGGAATGCCTGGAACCATTACCATACCTAATGCAGCAGGAGATAACTTTAAATGGTGGGATGGGAATACAAAAAAAAGCCGCACTTTTATCGATTCCGGATGGCATCGATTTGAGTTAAGCAATGCCTGTTTTTTAGTAGAAGATAGTGCCTATAATGGCTACTACCCGGCCTCCATTGCCGACCGTATATCCCCTATTGAAATTTGTTTTGAAGACGATTCTGTTTTAAACCTAACAGCAAAGCCAGCATCTTCCTATTGGTGGAAACCCGAAAACGACACCAATAGAACCATCAGAATATTAAGCTACGGTTGGCATAGCGTAGTTCTTACCGATAGCCTCGGTTGCCGAAGTGTGGACTCTTATTATGTATCAAAAAAATGCGAGCAGGATACCCTGTTTATACCCAATGTATTCTCACCCAATGCAGATGGTAAAAATGACGTATTCAAGCCCACCATGGTTAGATATACCAATTACCTCATGCGTATTTACAATCGATGGGGTGAATTAATGTTTAGTACGAACAATATAAATGAAGGATGGGATGGTAAATACCATGCCACCCAGGTACCTGAAGATATTTATATTTACCTTGTTGAAGTTTCTGGATATGGTAAATTTAGGGAGCTGAAAGGAACGCTTCACCTTATCCGTTAGCATGTGCAAAGAATCTCCCAACATCAACTTCTTTGTGCAACACCTTACCATTAACCATCGATTGAACCAACTCATTTGCAAAATAGGGAGCTAGCATCACTCCTTTTGTACCTAACCCATTAAAAATAGCAAGCTGTGGATAACGAGTATGCAAGCCAAGAATTGGCCTCCTATCGGCAGCCGCCGGACGCACACCGGCATGATGAGAGAGAACAGAAAAAGGCTGCGAAATAATATCTTCTACGTTTTTCCTCAACTCCTGCAATGCTTCCGGAGTAGTGTCCTCATTGATATTTTTCCAGTTATACGTTGCACCTGCCTTATATCTATTATCACCTAGAGGTAGCAGGAAACACTTTTTATTGATTATATATTCCGATATATTCAAAGGTAATGCTTCATCAAATTTGATGGTGAGCACCTCCCCTTTTACGGGTTTTAGCGCCACTTCCTTAAAAAAAGGATTGTTAGAAATTAAATGTCCTTCGCAAAAGATAATTTTCTTCGCTATCGTATTTTTATATTCAACCTCACGTTCATGAAAAACAATTTTCTCGTGATCGAATTTTTCTCTGATAACCGAATCGTTAAAATAGTTTAAAGAGGTATTCAAATAAACGCGACAATGCAACGAACCCGAATTTTTTACGACGCCAATCGGATTGTTGGAAGTACCGGAAGTTGAAGGAATAGCATCTTCTTTTATCTCGCCCAGATAGATGCCAACCCCTTCTTCACGGCGTTTCTCCCAAAGCTGCTGTTCGCTTATAGACGTAAAGAGGCGCGCTATGGATTGCTCTTGTATTAGATTTTGATTTATTCGAGTTTCAATATTACGGTAGAAATCGATGGCAAATGGCAATACAAAATCGGCCATATAGCTTTTGGTGATACGGAAAAAAACCACCGGGTTGTAAATGCCAGCAGCTACCATACTACAATTGGATAAGGCAGGGTCGGAAATTATTTTAAATTTATAGCCTCCTTCATGCAGTGTATGTGCAAGCGTTACGCCGGCCAAACCACTGCCAACAATGATGAAATCGGTGTGCTGCATCAATAATGATAAGATACAAAAAGGAACATCCTCTTTGCATTTATAAGATATGTTTTTTGTGAATATAGCATGCCTCGCGATGCGTTACGATCACTTCTCAAAAAAACCCATGGAAGCTCCTACCCAAGTAAAATCCTTATTGTATCGAACACCGATCATCTTCCCTCTACTTAATCGCATCAAATTCAAGGCTGGCTCAGGACGTAATTTATCGTCTTCCCAGAAATAAATCATTCTTATCTCACATTGAACACCGCCTTCGGGTGTGTTCACTACCGGCTCATATTTCACCTTACGTTGCAAAATCCAATTCGCCTTATCCTCTATCGTATCAAGATCTTTTGCCGTAACATCAATCATCACTCCTTGCCCACTGAAAGAGTAAAGCGGCTTTAGTACATAATTTTCGAGGTCTTCCGGATATTTACTTAGGTTAGAAACCAGTTGCGTATGGGGCACGAAATCGAAATTTAAAAAAGGTAGCGTATGTTTGCTGATACGATAAAACCAGTTCGGGTGTGTAATCCATTCGACGTCGTATTCCTTAAAGATATCGAACGATGCCGTTTCGGTTTGTTGATGCAAATCATCAAAAATTAATCGATTAAAAATTCGATGGATACGAATCCGTTGCCCATCACGTTCATAGTACAATTCTTTTCCATCCGCTTTTATCGCATAGAAATCAACGATAGGAATTCCAAGATACGATTGAAGGATATGGAAATCAATGCGTGTCTTTTGAATGGATGGCTTTACATCCATTAGAACTACGTTTTCGGGCTTGCATTTACCAATGATAACTTTTCGTAAAAGCGCAAGATAGGTGGTATGGGTGTGGTCGTTAAAATAAATCGTAAAGTCATCGGTGGTGTTATAGAAACTCGCATAGGCCCTTCCTAAAAACTCTTGAAATCCAAATAAGGTGGCGAAGCCTTGTAATTCGATGAGTTTTGGTGTGAGATGTCCATGCTCATCGTTACAAATAGCGAAATCAAAAGCCATAAAGTGAGGCCTACCCTCTACACCAGGTACAAAACATGAGCGTGGAATGGCCTCCTGCGATTGCTTGATAAAGCCGGGGTCGATAACCACATCAACAATTTTTTCGCTGGCATCGATAAGTTTGCGCGTAAGTGCTTGGTCGAAAAAAACAGGCGTCTCACCGACTCTAAATTCTAACTGATTCGGATAGTTGCTTTGAATAAACTCTTGCAATTGAGTGTACGTGCTTTCGGTATAATTCTCATTAAAAGCATCGCGTATTTTGGGTATCATTCGAAGTAAGGAATTAAAATTTTATAAAAGCGCTAACAAAAAGCAAGATACCACACCCGGTGAAAATGAGTCCGTTAACGATACTTATAATATGAAGAACTCGAGCATTTAATAGTTTTGTTATACGTGCAGCAAAGTATGCGATCAAAATTTCGGTCATAAATATTGACAGTAACGTAGCAATATAAAAAGTAAATCGAATAGACGTGGAATCGTGCTGTAAGTTATAAACGGCAATTAAACCTACCCATAAAAAAAAGTTCAACGGATTAAATATATTCAAGGCAAATCCTCGCATAAAAAACATGAATGGATTATAAAAAAACTTGATTTGGTTCGACTCGGTTACCTGCTTACGAATGGTGAAAAATCCCATCAAAATTAAGATGGAACCACCCACGAGTTCTACCCAAAAATTCATGCTTCCTGTGTCGGTATTTTGGCCTTCAATAAATAACTGGGTGCCACTATAAGCCGCCACAAATAAAATGATATCAGCAATAATTACTCCGGTAGCGATGTAAAAAGCCGACTTAAAACTATTGCTTAAACTATTTTGAATAAGCGCAAAAAATACCGGTCCCAAGGCAAAACTCATTGGTATTCCAGCCGCTATTCCTAAAAAAAAGGCAACGATGTGATTGATCATCTAGTATGGCGAAAATAGAAAAAGAATTTGAATAAAAAGATATTTAATTCGTGCGATATAATCGTAAATTCAATTTTACTTTTGCATTCTCCGATTAAAATCTATTGATACTCACTATGAATACTTCATCCTCTGTCATTCAGCCTCTTTCTCTGGATGTTTTTCAGCAAAAAAAAATCCAAGTTTCGATCAAGCGCGATGATCTCATTCATCCTTTTATCAGTGGTAATAAATGGCGAAAATTAAAATATGTACTCCGCGATGCAAAAGAAAAACAAAAAACAACGCTGGCTACTTTTGGGGGCGCTTTCAGTAATCACTTGTTGGCTGTAGCATCTGCTGGTGCTACCTTTGGATTTAAAACCGTAGGCTTTGTAAGAGGGGATGAATTAGATATCAAAAACCCGGTATTGAAAATGTGCCACCTTTTTGGGATGCGTTTAATATTTGTTGCTCGTGACGAATATCGCAACAAGGACGTACTTTTTGCTAAATATTTTGATACCAATAAAAGTGTTTATTTCGTGCCGGAAGGAGGAAGTTGTATGAAAGCACTGCCCGGGGTTGCAGAGATTTTAGATGAGCTAACGGATACCTATGACTACCTCTTCACCGCCAGCGGCACCGGCGGAACACTTGCCGGACTAGCCAAAGGGGTTGCAGATAAACACTTAGCCACCAAAGTAAATGGCATCGCGGTAATAAAAGGAGGCGAATACTTAAATCATGAAATTGAAAAATGGATTGGTAACACCCCTTATACCTTACACACCAATTTTCACCGCGGTGGTTATGCTAAAACAGATAATGAACTGGTTTTATTTGCTCGAAATTTCTCGCGAAAAACAGGCATTGTTATTGAGCCCATTTATACCGCCAAAATGATTATGGCCGTGATGGAGCTAGCATCACAAGACTATTTTGAACCCGATAGTAAAGTCCTGTGTATCCATACGGGAGGTATTTGGGGCGGCATTGGCTTGCTGTTTTAATACTACTGCAAAAATATTTTCATCCCCACTTTAATATGCCCATTGTGAAGCGAATTTAACTTCTCGAGAAAGGTATAGGGAATATTATATTTAAGACCAATTGATTCAATCGTATCACCGGCTTCCACCAAATGATACGGTGGCAAATAAATTTTTGAATTTCCCGATTTCACAACCCGCAATTTCTCACCAATAATCAGTGTATCCGTAATGGTTCTTTGGTTAAACTCGAATATCTGGTCAAGCGTTATCCCAAATTTTGTTGCAATACCTTCAATGCTATCTCCTTCTTGAATCGTATAATTCCCCTCTTCATCCATCTCGAAAACCTTAGACGCAACAATCCCTGTAAGATGCTGATTACTAACCTGCAAGCGCTGAAGAATATGAATCTTTGGATCCTTCAGCTTATTCCATTCCATAAGCTCTGCAACGGTAATTTTATACACTTTGGCAATAGAATATAGGGTTTCTCCTTTCCTCACAAAATGGTACAGCTCATGAAAAATAACCTCATCCAATTTATCGGCACTGTCGGTATTCTCCATCTTACGCGAATTGCCTACGTATGGCGTATCGGAGTTAGGAATGGGTTTTAGCTTCACCACTTCCATATCAATTTTATGCTCGATGGTTGACTCCGAATTATACTTCGCCTCAATGATACTATCCGTTTTACTGCGCTCACCCATGTGTATCTTCATGTCAATCTGTTTCGATTCGTCCTTCAAAATTTTACGTTTCTTTACCTCCTTCTTGTTTTTTTTATTGAGCGAAAGTACTTCTCCTTTACTCGGTTCTTCCCCAGGCTTTAACCCATTTCTTTCAAGTAACAAGGAAAGTTTAATGCCATAGCGTTGCGAAATATCATGCAGCGACTCTCCCGATTCTACAGTATGCGTTTCATGGCTGAGGTTTTCATTACGCTTCGGTTTCAAGTAAACGATATCTCCAAAACGCAGTTCCTTTATCTGCGATAAGTCATTAATCTTAAGTAACTCAGAAACTTTTAATCTGTTCTCAATAGCAATGAGACTATAGGTATCGTATTGTCTTGCTTTTGTCGATGAAATACCATTCGTTTCTACTACCGTATGTTTTTCTGTTGTGTCTTTAAAGCTAAGTGAGGATTTTGTAAACTTGTCGTATTGTGCTAAATTATACTTTTTTATAAGCTCTATAAGTTGTGTTGAATACGTAGGGCTTGTAGCATATCCGGCTTCTTTCAAGCCATAGGCCCAGCTCTCATAATCGGTCACTTCCAAATCAAATAGATACGCATATCTATTCGCCGAAAGCAAAAAGTTAGAATGATCTTGGTACGATTGAAATGCGTCGTCATAGGATCGGAAACATTCCTGAAAATCGTCATCATCTTCTAATATCACTTTCCCGGTCCAGGTAGCTTTACATTTAATACCAAAATGATTGTGTCCCTCCGTGGCCAACCGGCTGCCACCACTTTTCGACTCCAATATGCCTTGCGCTAAGGTAATACTTGCCGGAATACGCGCACGTAGCATCTCATAAATTGCGATGTCCTTATATTGATTAACGTATTCGATCACCACTTTGGCATTCGCACCTTTTTGGGCGATTACCGCCTTCGCTGATGCGAAGAAGAAAATCAAAAAAAGAAACTTATTTAAACGCATTCTAATAACTTAATAACAACGGTGAAACGAGCATAACTACGCTTATGCAATGATAACTTATTACCTCAAAACATAAAAAAGTAAATTGTTAACGTGTGTGTCAAACAAAGTATGCCCTGTATTAACGCATTGTAAATCGTGCTACCCCTCTCGTTCGATTTAAATCACCAAATTCATCGGGCAAAAAATCGATCCATTGCTTTCATCTATCGGCTTCTGAAAATGTATATCTTTGCCATAAATAATTTATCATTTAAAAATCTTATTCATGCCCAATTTCTACGACTGGAAACCTGAACCTGAATACAGCGATGTATTTATCACTATTATATCTGTTTCTATCGGCTTTGCTACCTATTGGTTTTTGGCCATGAGCGAAAAGATAAAAGCGCAATTTTTTAAAAAATATGACCCTGAAAAAGCCTGGGTCAGGTTTGTGGTATTTCAAAAATTAATTGGAGCATTATTTATGGGAGTGATACCCGGCATTATCGTTTTAAGTGTTTCCAACTATACCCTGGCAGATTTAGGATGGAAACTGGGCAACTATTCGGAGTCGCTTTTATATATTTTGGTGATGGGCTCTATTATTTTCATTCTTAATTTCAAGGTGTCTAAAAACCCCTTTAACCTAAATATGTATCCTCAAATGAGGCTACCCGAGTGGACTAAAAAACGTATCATTATAAATTCCTTGGCTTGGGCTACTTACCTATTCTATTATGAGTTTATGTATCGCGGACTATTGCTCATCGTATGTTACCATTCGTTTGGGTTTTGGCCGGCGGTAGCGATCAACCTATCTTTTTACTCTGCCACTCATATCGCCAAAGGGCTCACAGAAACCATTGGAACATTCCCTTATGGCTTGTTGCTTTGCTTTGTTACCATCTCCACCGGAAGCATTGCCGTTGCCTTTGTTACGCACCTCATTTTGGCACTTACCAACGATTATTTTTCGGTACATCATAATCCGGAAATGAAATTTTCATGAAAAACTATTTCGATGATAGAGTAGTCGTTATCACCGGATCGTCGATGGGTATTGGAAAGTCGTTGGCCTTACTTCTTGGAAGTAAGAAAGCGAAGATGGTATTAAATGCTCGTAATGCACCCAAACTCAATGAAACAGTAGAAGAGCTGAAAAAAATGGGGTATAACTGCATTGGTGTTGCCGGCGATGTTACCTTGGAAGAAGACTGTAGAAATTTAATCAATACAACCTTACAACATTTCGGAAGAATGGATGTACTGGTTAATAATGCAGGAACAGGGATGAGAGGAATGATTTCAAAATTGACGCCCCAGGCCATTTCAACGATTTATAAAATCAATGCCATCTCGCCTATGATGCTTAGTCAGATGGCACTTCAACATATAAAGGACACCAAAGGAAGTATCGTTTTCATCTCCAGCCTCGCTGGTTTACGAGGGCTTCCTTTTCTCTCGGTGTACAGTGCCGCTAAAATGTCGCTCACGGCTTTCGCACAAGCGATGAGAGTAGAAAATTATGCCGATAAAATTCATATCGGGTTGGTTTTTGTAGGTATTACACAAATTGAAAAAGGTAAAGCGGCTGTTGGAGCCGATGGGCTTCCTGTAATGTTAGAACCTCGAACAGGTGCTTTGATAAGTACTATTGAACAGGTAGCCGTTAAAATTGCTGGAAATATTAGTTCAAGAAAAAAACAAACCATCATTGGAATTCCTGGTAAGCTGTTTTTTCTGTTAACCAGATACCTACCAAGCCTTTTCGAATTTCTTCTCCTTCGTTCACAAAAACGAGTTAATAAACTATATAAATAAGCACCATTTATCGTATCATTCCTTAACCTTAAAACTTTCTTTATCTTCGCATAATATTTTTAAATTCTAACCTGATGAAGTCAAAAATACTACTCCTATTATTACTCTCGATATGGGGAGGAATAGCGGCCGAAACGTGTTTTTCTTTTAAGCATAAAACCTTAGGCGTAGCTACTAATGCATACCATTTGAAGATATCGGATAACGATGGAACGGAGGGCGTTTCCGGAGTAGCACGAGGGGCTCGATCCTATAAAGAAAACAGTTCTCAGGATACCATTACTATTTGTAAAGACATACGAAATATTGTATTTAGCATTAAAACAATTACCGGAAATGCGATAGCTTGGAAATGGACTTTGACCGGCACCTCCTTTGCAGGTAAAACCGATGATAGCATCTGTGGCCCGGTACCCTACAATACCGTTGGTATATACCTTGCCACCTGCCTCGTTACCTTTAGCGGAGGAAAAGACAGTTTGAATAAATTTATTATACGCGTTTTCGATGGAAAAGTGCAGGTTCCGTCGATGAACGACTCCGTTTTTTGTGGATCAATAAACCTAACCTTAGATGCACAAAATTCATCCAACCCAATAGCGAAATACCAATGGACGCCATCGGGTCAAAAAACAAGAACCATTAATGTTACAAGCGCCGGAATATATGGAGTGAGTGTTTATACCGTTGACGATTATTCATACCAATGCACCAACTGTTATGCTTGCGACAGTCAATCGAGGCAGGTCAATATAGCACTCGGGGCGAAGGCTTCCGTAAATTTAGGCCCCGACAAATTTATTTGTGGTGACAATGCCGTTACCCTTGATGCCGGAGCTGGCTATACCTCTTATTCATGGCAGCCCAACAACGAAACATCGCAAACCATTTCAGTCCTTATCAGTGGGTTATATTCTGTAACCGTTACCAATTCCGACGGTTGCTCGGCTTCAGATCAAATTTTTTTAAAGGATAGTTGTCCGTCGTATATTTTCATCCCCAATGCCTTTACGCCTGATGGCAATTCAATAAACGATATTTTTAATTGGGCCGGCAATATGCGATTAAAAACCTTTCATCTTGAAATTTATAATCGGTGGGGTCAAAATATCTACCAAACGGATGATGCGGCAAAGGGATGGGATGGCTATTATCAAAATAAACCATCCCCTCAAGGTGTTTATATCTATCTTTTGGAATGCCGAGATACCAATGGATTTAGGCATCATTTAAAAGGCACTTTTACACTCCTGAGATAAGCTTTTTTATACGACTCCTATTTTCTCTTCTCATTTGCATAATTAAAATAGCATTTTGACTTTTGGATGTTTCCAATCCAGTTTTTTAGAGCTTTTGGGGTATCGTTTGTTTGTTTTTTTTTGAAATTTCAGATTTTACCATTATGCTCAACTTCATCAGCGAATAAGGTGAATCGTACCATTCAATGATCTTTCTTCCCCTTGATAACCTTCAATTTGCAGCTTATAAATATAGATTCCCGAAGGAGCCGGGCGACCTTTGCATTCTCCGTTCCATCCATTTTCTGAATCTTGTCCTGAATCATAAACCAATTCTCCCCATTGATTATAAATATACAACCGCATGAACCGAACTCCACTTGCCACCGCTTTGAATTTTTCATTGAGATTATTTCCATCCGGCGTAAATGCGTTAGGAACGAAAACAAACATCTCCGAATTTATTCTAACGATACGCCTGATTTCTGCTGTACACCCATTGTATTAGCCCCCTAAAGAGCTGGACAAAATTATATAATTAAATTAGTAATAATTTTGTTTTCAATAACTTTAGGAATATGACCAGATTAAAAAGGAAATTCACACCTGAAGAGCGATTATCGATCGTTCAGGAATCACAGAAAGAA